>CAYTRF010000027.1:0-7005 GCA_964440065.1 uncultured Cocleimonas sp.
GCCATAGTAGAAACCCATATTTTTGAATATCACTTTGAAAATCGTGAAGGTACGATCATTACAAAAGATGAGTTACTCGCTTTTGGTGATAAACATGAAACAGAAATAGCAAAAAGGAAAGCAGCTGATGCGCCTTATAAATAAGGTGTTGTTAGCACACGCTAGGATTAATAAATGACATTTGAATTATTTTTATTTTATCTATTCTCCTCTGTGACTTTGTTGTCCGCAGTTGCCGTGGTGACTGCGCGTAATCCGATCTACTCGGCTCTTTTCTTGATCCTTGCTTTCTTTAGTAGCGCGGCTACGTGGATACTCCTTGAAGCTGAGTTCCTTGGTGTGGTTTTGGTGCTGGTTTATGTGGGTGCCGTAATGGTGTTATTTCTTTTTGTGGTGATGATGCTGGATATACAAATTGACACACTTAAAGAAGGTTTTATACGCTATTTACCTGTTGGTTTATTGGTGGGAATAGCGGTTGCCGTTGAAATGATTTTGGTGATGAAGTCCGATGTTTTTAGTAAAGTCGCGATACCCGATCCCGCCCCCTTAAGTGTTGATAATACCAAGATGCTAGGTGAGGTTTTATATACAGAATACGTATACCCCTTTGAAATTGCCGCAGTGATTTTAGTGGTGGCAATGATTGCTGCCATTGTACTGACTCATCGTCGTCGCCCAGGTGTTAAGAAGCAAGATCCTTCTAAACAGGTTCGAGTAAGACGTGAGGATAGAGTGAGGCTGGTTAAGATGAAATCGGAGGATCGGCAGTGATTCCTTTAACGCATTTTTTAATTGTTGGCGCTTTGTTGTTTTCAATTGCGGTAGCGGGTATTTTTCTTAACCGAAAGAATATGATTATTCTACTCATGTGTATTGAGTTGATGTTGTTGGCAGTGAACCTTAATTTTATTGCTTTCTCTCATTATCATGGAGATGTGGCGGGTCAGGTTTTTGTTTTCTTTATTTTAACGGTGGCGGCGGCAGAAGCAGCTATTGGCTTGGCGATATTGGTTACGGTATTCAGAAACCGTAAAACAATCAATGTCGAAGAACTTGATGATATGAAGGGCTAAAGGGTATATAGATACATGGAAAATATTTATTTAGCAATACCTCTTTCTGCTCTAATCGGCTCAATTATTGCAGGCTTATTTGGCGGAATTATTGGGCGCAAAGGCGCTCATATTGTTACCCTTTTGGGCGTGGGTATTTCCTGTGCTTTGTCATTTTATGTGTTAAAGCATGTCGCCATCGATGGAAATAAGTTCTACGGCGATGTTTACACGTGGGCGCAGGTAGGTAATACCAAATTTGCGATTGGTTTTATGATCGATCGTTTAACGTCCATGATGATGGTTGTGGTTACTTTTGTCTCACTCATGGTTCATATTTACACCATTGGTTATATGGCAGACGATAAACATAATTGGCCTAAAGGTAGCCGTGGCGGTAATAATAGTTATCAGCGTTTCTTCTCCTACATATCTTTGTTTACTTTCTCAATGTTGATGCTGGTCATGTCGAATAACTTTATGCAGTTGTTCTTTGGTTGGGAAGCTGTAAGTCTTGTTTCTTACTTATTGATTGGTTTTTGGTCAACACGCGATACTGCCATTTTCGCTAATATGAAAGCATTCTTAGTGAACCGTGTTGGTGACTTTGGTTTCCTATTAGGTATCGCTGCAATTTGGACGTATACAGGTTCAATGGACTATAAAGAGGTCTTTGAAAGATTACCTGCTATTAAGGATATCACTCTTGAGATAATACCTAATCAAGAGTGGTTGTTAGTCACCATTATTTCCATATTATTATTTATTGGTGCGATGGGGAAATCGGCACAGGTGCCTTTGCACGTTTGGCTTCCTGATTCAATGGAAGGCCCAACTCCCATTTCCGCATTAATTCATGCGGCAACTATGGTAACTGCTGGTATTTTCATGGTGTCGCGTATGTCGCCGATTTTTGAGATGTCTGATGTTGCCTTGAACTTTGTTTTGATTATTGGTGCAACCACTGCCTTCTTTATGGGCTTAATTGGTATTGTGCAAAATGACATTAAGCGTGTGGTTGCTTACTCAACCTTGTCTCAACTAGGTTACATGACAGTTGCACTTGGAGCTTCTGCATACAGTGCGGCTGTGTTCCATTTAATGACACATGCCTTCTTTAAGGCGCTGTTATTCTTGGCAGCGGGTTCAGTGATTATTGCCATGCACCACGAACAAGATATTCGCAAAATGGGTGGGCTTAAAAAGTATCTACCAATTACTTATTGGACTTCGTTGATTGGTTCGCTCGCGTTGATCGGTTTCCCCTTCTTCTCTGGTTTCTTCTCGAAAGATTTAATTATTGAAGCAGTTCACGCATCTACGCTCCCGGGGGCAACTTATGCGTATTGGATGGTGTTACTCGGCGTGTTTGTCACCGCGTTTTATAGTTTCCGCATGTTTTTCTTGGTGTTCCACGGTGAAGAGCGCATGGATGAACACACAAAATCACATTTACATGAACCTGCAAGAGTGGTGACATGGCCCTTAATTGCCTTGGCTATTCCAGCTGTATTATCAGGTTATTTGTTGAACCCAATGGTGGTGGGCGATTTCTTTGAGGGCGTGATTTATGTTGATCCGGCACATCCTGCCATTGAAACTATCAAAGATCTCTATAAGGGCGTATTTAGTTTTGTCTTGCATGGTTTGATGATGCCGCCATTCTGGTTGGCAATGGCGGGCTTGGGTAGTGCTTGGTTTATTTATATGAAGAAACCATCCATTGCACAGTTTGGCTATGATAAATTCCGTTTTATTCATACGATATTAGATAAAAAATACTTTGCTGATGAATTCAATATGGCAGTATTTGCAGGTGGTGCAGTTGCCATAGGAAAGGGTCTATGGGCGGTAGGGGATCGATTCTTGATTGATGGGTTAATGGTGAATGGCACGGCAAAACTCACAGCTTGGTTCTCATCATTCACGCGCCACATTCAAACAGGATATTTGTATCACTATGCATTCTCAATTATTTTAGGTGTGTTGGCGATAATGAGCTGGTTATTATTTGGGGCAAAATATGTTTGATGGTTATTTGTTAAGCATCCTGATTTGGTTGCCTATTCTAGGTGGTTTTATTATCTTGTTTGCGGGTGATAAATTTGCACTACGCCCCCTAGCATTGCTTATAAGTGTTGCTACTTTTGCCATTTCAATTCTACTTTGGACTGGGTTTAATGCTAAGGGTCATCAAATGCAGTTCGTGGAGTTGGCGCCGTGGATTGATACTTTTAAAATCAATTACCATTTAGGTGTTGATGGTATTTCGATGCCACTCATCTTGTTGAATACATTTACCACAGTATTAATTGTATTAGCAGGTTGGGAAGTAATAAAGCACAAGCCTGCACAATACATGGCAGCATTCCTGATTATGGAAGGCATTATCAACGGTGTGTTTGCAGCACAAGATTCGATTTTGTTTTATGTGTTCTTCGAAGCGATGCTGATTCCGATGTTTATCGTGATTGGAATTTGGGGTGGCGATAACCGTATTTACGCAACCATTAAGTTCTTCCTTTATACCTTCTTCGGTTCGGTATTTATGTTGGTGAGCTTGATTTACATGTACACACAAGCAGGAAGTTTTGCCATTGCTGATTTGCATGACGTTAAGCTTGGTATGACCCCGCAGATCTTAATCTTCCTTTCGTTCTTAATTGCCTTTGGTGTGAAAGTTCCCATGTGGCCAGTTCATACTTGGTTGCCAGATGCTCACGTACAAGCACCAACAGGTGGCTCAGTCATTCTTGCGGCAGTCATGCTTAAAATTGGTGGTTACGGTTTCTTACGTTTCTCTTTGCCAATGGTTCCTGATGCATCGAGCCAACTTGCTTGGCTTGTTATCTTTATGTCGCTAACGGCCATTGTCTATATTGGCTTTATCGCTTTAGTGCAAAGTGATATGAAAAAGCTGGTTGCTTATTCATCTATTGCTCACATGGGTTTTGTAACGTTAGGATTCTTTGTTTTATTTCCAATCGTTGCTAAAACGGGTAGCACCGAAGGTGTATTGATGGGGCTGCAAGGCGGCATGGTTCAAATGATATCGCATGGCTTTATATCGGGTGCGATGTTCCTGTGTATCGGTGTATTGTATGACAGAATGCATACCCGTGAAATAACAGCTTATGGCGGTGTTTCCAATCGTATGCCTTGGTTTGCGGCATTTTTTGTGTTGTTCGCAATGGCAAATACTGGCTTACCAGGCACTTCAGGCTTTGTTGGTGAATTCATGGTTATTCTTACTAGTTTTAAAGCGAACTTCTGGATAGCATTCTTGGCAACAACCACTTTGATTGTAGGTGCGGGTTATACTTTATGGTTGGTTAAGCGGGTTATTTTTGGTGCTGTCGGTAACGATCAAGTTGCTAAGTTACAAGATATAAATAAACGTGAGACATTTATCTTGGGATCGTTAGCCTTCTTTACATTACTGGTAGGTATTTGGCCTCAGCCATTAATTCATGTAATGAATGATTCACTGGTTCATGTGATTGAACAAGCCACAACTAGCAAGTTAGGAAATTAAGCAGATGATAATTAATATGTTTATTCCAATGCAATTTCCGATTCCTGATTTTGCTCCTGTGATGCCAGAAATATTTTTATTAGCCGCAAGTTGTTTTGTGTTGTTAGCTGATTTATTTGTAAAAGATTCCAATCGTATTATTACCTATATTCTTGCCCAACTGGCTCTGCTGATAACCGCTGGTTTAATAATTGCTAACTTCAATGCGGATGTTGTCACAACACTTAGTGATATGTTTGTGTTGGATCCTCTGGCAAAAGTACTTAAAATTTCCATATTACTTATTACAGTAGCCGTGTTTGTTTATTCGCGCTCCTATTTAAAAGCTCGCCAAATGTATAAAGGTGAGTATTTTACCTTAGGCTTGTTTGCAGTGCTTGGCATGATGATTATGGTTTCAGCGAATACCATGTTAGTGATTTATTTAGGTTTGGAGCTACTATCTTTGGCAATGTACGCTATGGTCGCCTTTAGACGTGATGATGGTAGAGCGGCAGAAGCAGCAATGAAGTACTTCGTTCTGGGTGCGATTGCATCGGGTATGTTGCTCTACGGTATGTCGATAATTTATGGTGTGTCTGGTAGCTTGAATTTGGAGCATATAGGAAACTATATGTCCAGTCACCCTGTTATGGGGAATGTTGGCTTACTATTAGGTTTGGCTTTTATTATTGTTGGTTTAGGCTTCAAGCTAGGTCTTGTACCTTTTCATATGTGGGTTCCAGATGTTTATGATGGTGCTCCTACAGCGGTAACAATGTTCCTTGGATCTGCACCAAAGATCGCTGCATTTGCCATGGTTATTAGGCTACTTGTTGAAGGTCTTGGCGATATGGTTCAGGGATGGCAACAAATATTATCAGTCCTAGCTGCGCTGTCATTATTAGTGGGCAATCTCATTGCTATCGCCCAGACGAATATTAAACGTATGTTGGCTTATTCAACGATTTCTCATATGGGATTTGTGGTAATGGGAATACTAGCTGGCACACAGGCAGGCTACGCAGCATCCATGTTTTATGTGATTACCTACTCTATTGTTGCAATGGGTGGCTTTGCAATAGTTATTTTATTGAGTAGAGGTGGCGAAGAAGCTGATCAATTAAATGATTTAAAAGGTTTGAGCACAAGGCATCCATGGTATGCATTTATGATGATGCTGTTCTTGTTTTCGATGGCAGGTGTTCCGCCAACGGTCGGTTTTTATGCCAAGTTGTCAGTTATCAGTGCGGTTGTTGATGTTAATATTATTTGGCTGGCAGTTTTCTCAGTGGTGATGTCAGTTATTGGGGCATATTATTACTTACGCGCTATTAAACTAATGTACTTTGATAAACCCGATGAAGGTAACAATAGAATGTCGAGCGCTGGTGATGATTCTATTGCGTTAGATTTCCAAGTGCTGCTAAGTGCCAATGGTCTGGCTGTTATCGCATTGGGCATATTGCCTGGTACTTTAATGTCATTGTGTGTATGGGCAATTAAAACTAGTTTGTGATGGTAAAATTGTAGGTTTTCTCTAAGATCATTGACAGGGTCATAACTGATAAACGGTTGCTCATTTATGATGAATGGATTATCCTTAGGAAATCTGCCACTTCATGTGGTTTTGAATGTATCTAAATAAATAAACAACTTATATTGCAATAAAGATAAGAAAATTAAAGGAGTTTTGAATGTTTACTAGAAATTTTGCATCCGCTGCTGTATTGGCGCTTTTATTACCAAGTTCACTGGTGATGGCAGCATCTCACGAAAAGCCAAAAGATAGAATTGATGCTACTGATACTTTACCTGATGCAAAGCCTGGTGAGTGTTTTGCTAAAGTAATAGTACCTGCAAAATATGATACTAAAACTGAACAGGTTTTAGTTAAACCAGAATCAGAAACAGTTGAAATTAAGCCAGCAACATTTGATGTTTCTGAAAAGTCTATTGTCGCTAAAGAAGGTTATACGACAATAAAAGCGATTCCTGCTAAGTTTCGTGAAGAAATAGTACAAATAGAAATATCTAAAGCAGGTACTACTTGGGTGACCAATCTTGGTAAGAAGGGTATCCCTGCAAGTCCAGCATTGTTAGCAGGAGCTAAGACAAATGGTGTTGACATAGGGGTAGCTACATCTGGCATGTGTTTTAAAGAGTACTTTGTGCCTGCAAAATACGAGCAGACACAAAAAGAAGTACTGACTAAAGAAGAATCTGAAGAAATTAAGGTTTCCAAAGCACAGTTTGAAGAGACTGAAGAAACTGTTGTCGTTAAACAGGCCAGTAAGAAAAAAGTGTACAAAAAAGCTGAATACGAAGTTATCGAAGAAAAAATCGAAATTGAACCCGCAAAAGCGGTATGGCAGAAGGGTGATGGGCCAATCACACGCATTGATAACTCAACTGGTGAGATCATGTGTTTGATTC
>CAYTRF010000027.1:7028-7258 GCA_964440065.1 uncultured Cocleimonas sp.
TCAGACTTTTAAGAAAACGGTACTTAAATCTGGCTCAAGCATTGATATCGTTGAAGTTCCTGAAGAAACTAAAGCTGTAAAGGTTGTTAAGCTAATTAGTGATGCATCTGTTGATAAGGTTAAAATACCTGCTGTTTACAAGAGCGTTACCATCACAAATAAAATTACAGATGCCACTTTCTCGTGGAGAGGATCTTCAGTTGATGGCGAAGGGACGTATACTGGAAATC
>CAYTRF010000027.1:7274-9105 GCA_964440065.1 uncultured Cocleimonas sp.
AATTTGTTTAAAAGAAATTCCAGCAAAGTTTGCAGCGGTTAAAAAACTGGTTGTGGATACAGCAGCTACAGTAGAAGAAAATAAAATTGACTCAGTTGCTAAGATCATAAAAGTAAGTAATGTCGTTTCTGAAGCAGAAGAGATTCGTGCAAAAGTACCTGCTGAATTCAAAACTGTTGAGAAGCGTTCGAAAATCACTAGCGAACGTTTGGAGTGGCGTCCAGTTCTTTGTAAGACCAATATGTGTCCAGATATAAACAAAAGAATCCAACAAGCACTTAAAGATGCTGGTGTTTATACTGGGCCAGTAGATGGTGCAATAGGAAAAGGAACTTTATCTGCCGTTGAGCGATTCCAGAAGACGAATGACATGCCAACAGGTGGTTTAACCATTAAAGTACTTGAAAAATTAGGTGTGATGTAACAATTCACTAGTTTTCTAACTTCCCTTAAAAAGCCGCATTTTATATGCGGCTTTTTTTGTATAAAAAAATGATGAAAAGTGGGGGGGTGTGCTTTAACGCTTAATATTTTAAGTTTTTAATAATAGAAAATAATTTTTCAGCTAATATTAATTAGCTCTAAGACGGTAAAAGTCGTTAGTAAACTCATCAAAGGTATTGTTTTCAATTGATGTCCTTATCTCTCGCATTAAATCTTGGTAGTAATGTAAATTGTGAACACTATTAAGATGTGCTCCAAGCATTTCTTTGCATTTATCAAGATGTCGTAAATAAGAGCGTGAATAATTTTGACAGGTGTAGCAACCACATTGATCATCTATCGGATTCGTATCCAATCGGTTTTTGCTGTTACGAATATTCAAATTTCCATATCGCGTAAAAATGGAGCCATTGCGGGCATTACGTGTAGGGATAACACAGTCAAACATATCAATACCACGCTTTACCGATTCCACAATGTCTTCTGGTTTACCCACTCCCATAAGATACCTAGGTTTATCTTGAGGAAGAAGCGGAGTAGTAACTTCTAAAACTGCATCACGCTCATCTTTAGGTTCGCCGACCGATAAGCCACCAATGGCATAACCATCAAAGCCAATATTAATTAGTTCCTTTGCGGATTTTTCTCTAAGCTTCTTATGCATGCCACCTTGAACAATGCCAAACAATGCTGACTTGTTATCAGCATGTGCTATTTTACTTCTTTTGGCCCAGCGCAATGAAAGCTCCATAGATTCACGTGCTTCAGTGAGAGTGGCAGGATAAGGAGTGCATTCATCAAAAATCATTACAATATCCGATCCAAGATCACGTTGAATTTGCATCGAATATTCCGGGGATAGTAAAACCTTCTCTCCATTAACGGGTGAATTAAAATGCACTCCTTCTTCAGTAATCGTTCTCATTTTAGCCAATGAGAAAACTTGGAAACCACCAGAGTCAGTAAGAATGGGTTTTTCCCAATGCATAAAGTCGTGGAGGTCACCGTGCTTTTTAATGGCTTCAGTGCCAGGCCGTAACATCAAGTGAAAGGTATTACCGAGTATTATCTCCGCGCCAAGTGAAGTCAGTTCTTCAGGCCTCATTGATTTGACCGTGCCATAAGTTCCAACGGGCATAAAGGCAGGGGTTTGTATTGAGCCACGAGAGAACGTTAGCTCCCCTCGACGGGCGCTATTATTTTCAGATTTATCATTGTTAAATAATTTGAACTGCATAATCATCGTTTCGAATTTATTGGAAGTGTATGGTATTCGTCTTGAAGGTTTTTAACAAATACTATGAGACCTTTGCACGAGTCAGTGGCGCAAGAAAAATTTTACTGATTGAGGCGGGAAATGAAGCTAATAACGGGTTATTAGCCAGTT
>CAYTRF010000028.1:0-8997 GCA_964440065.1 uncultured Cocleimonas sp.
TTTATCTTCTGGTTTGGTGCGTCAATGTTTGTTTATGCTATGCACCGTCATCACCCAAATTCAAGAGTTGGGTATTATACGCAAAAAGCAGCAACCAATTATTATACTCTAGCGGGCGTGCTTTCGGTTGCGCTGCTATTCGCATCAGGGAATTTCTTTTTTAAATATGGTTGGATGTTGTGGCTAGGCTGTGCGCTTGTTTTGATTCCACTCTCTGTAATGGATATTCTGAAAGTAAACCGAGAAGAGTGGACTGATACGGTAATAAAAGAATAAAAAAGTACCTATTAGAAAGTAGTGTGGATGATAACAAGTTAAGTAATAAGAGTTGACTGTTTTATATTTAGAAATAAAGTAGCCACTATACAAATTATCATTCATGTTTTATTAAAAGACTGTTGATGTTCTAATAATTTATCGGCATAATACGCCCCTGTTTTTGAATAGCCCTTGTGGGAGAAAAGTTTTGCCAAATATTACATCCGCTAAAAAACGTGCTCGTCAATCTGAAGAAAAACGTAAGCATAATAAACATATCCGTTCTGGTATGCGTACTAAAGTTAAAGCCGTCGTTTATGCCATTGAAGCTGGCAAGAAAGATGAAGCAGTTTCAGCTTATAAGGTAGCTGTACCTGCTTTAGATGTAGGTGTTAGCAAGGGTATTCTTCACAAAAATAAAGCCGCTCGGTCAAAGAGTCGCTTAAATTCTAGAATTCAAGCAATGTAAATTAATTATGTTGTTTAAAAAGCCAGCTATCAAGCTGGCTTTTTTTTGCCAAAAAATTACAAAATACACTTTATCTGGCATATTGCCCCATTGGTATTTATAAATACTCCTTCTATAGGTTTTTTATGGGAAAGTGACTGTAGGGAAAGGACTCTCTACAGCTTGTTACTTTACTCATGGGAAGAGTACATTTATGGCAATATATCAGCGTAATCCAATAAATTCTGGCTTGGTGGATAAATTAATTGATTGGCTATTGATTTTATTAGGCGTGACTATGGTTTTGTGGTTTCTTATCCGGTTGCCCGTATTTAGTTCAATGAATAACAACCAACAAGCACCTCTTGTTAGTATTGATAATCTTAAATCTCATGTGGAAACATTGGTTCAAGATTATTCTCCCAGAACATTAGAATATGGAAATCTAAATATTACGGCTCACTATATTCATCAAGAGTTAGGAAATTTTGGAGAAGTATATTATCAACCTTATTGGACTCTTGCTGGGCGTTTAAGCAATGTTATTATTTCCTTTGGGCCTGATACAGAAGAAGTCTTTGTCATTGGAGCACACTACGATGCGGAAAGTGATTCTTTAGATATTGAAGGTAACGCAAGCGGTGTAGCAACATTAATTGAGCTTGCAAGGCATTTATCTGAAAATGAAAGTAAACTCGCTATAAAAGTATCAATTGTTGCTTATCCACTGTCTCAAAAGCATAAGTCAAATATCGATAATATGGGCAGTTATAATCACGCTAAATTACTTAAAAGTCAGAATAAGAAAGTAAAGCTGATGGTATCTTTGGATGGTGTTGGGCATTTTAATGATAATAGTAAAAGCCAAAAGTATCCCTATCATTTTATGCAACTTTTTTATCCTAGTAAGGGCGACTACATAAGTTTAATAACGCGTTTACAGGACTACTCTGTTGTTAGAAAATTTAAGCAAAGTTTTGCGAGTTCTTCAGAGCTATCTTTATATTCATTTGTAGCGCCTCAAGAGTTTTCTCCTACTCAATCTCTCGATCATATTAATTATCAGAAGACTGGATTTCCTGCGATACTGATTAGTGACACAGGAAATTTTCGTGAAGCAATTCCAGATACCGATATTATTCAGCTGTTGGATTATGTGAAGATGTCAATGCTCGTAAAAGGCCTTTACCGTGTGATTATGGATAGTGAATCTAAACTAGATGAAGAAATACAATTTGTTCATCAGGAAGTAGACGGTAATCAAACATCTTTACAAAAAACAACGGAAAACCGGGGGGGTGTGCTTTAGCTTGTATTTACAAGTATACAAAAGTGCATCAACGGCGTTTAAATTCTTCCTTAGTAAAATCATCCACACGAATCGCCTCTCTCATCGCCAACCAAACCTCATGCAGTTGTTTACCTTCTTCGCTTGATAGTAAGTTTGTTTCAACTGCTTCATCAATTCTTTGCAGATGGGTAAATGAATTCAGCTTTCCTGATTTCACGATTTTTTTAAATTTCTTCTCTAAAGATTCTGCTTTAATGCTTAGATTAAACGCGTGTTCAATTCTGCCTAAAGGGTCATCAGGTTTGTCCGTTAAATAGCAACCTTCAGTTAATCGGTCTCGGGTTGATGATGGGTGTAAGGCGAGCTGTGCCACTTCATGGATTAATTTATCTGACGGAGGTGCGTAGGGCTTCCCAAAGGGAAACATCATTGCTCGTAACAATTTTGCGAAAAATCTGAAAGGCAAATTATAGAATACAGCTAACATGGCTTGTTGAGCATCGTGCATAGTTTTTTGACAGGCATAATGAAGTAAAGGCAAATCTGCTACTGGCTCGCCTTGATCTTCAAAATGTTTGAGCGTTGCAGAACATAGATACATATTTGAAAGAATATCGGCAAAACGACCTGAGAGCCTTTCTTTTCTTTTTAGTTTTCCACCAAGTGTCAGTAGGGCATAATCGGATAATAAAGCAAAGCCAGCACTGAGGCGTGTTAAGCGACGATAGTAATGGCGGGTAAGTGGTGTACCAGGTGTTTCGAAAATGGCATTAGTAAAACCAAACCATATACTCCGGGACAAATTACTGATGACAAAACCTATATGTGAAAATAGGGCGCTATCCAGATCTTCAAGGTTATTTTCTTTTGTTGCTTTCATTTCTTTCAATAAGTAAGGATGACAACGCACAGCGCCTTGTCCAAAAACAATTAGAGTGCGGGTCAGTATATTGGCACCCTCAACAGTAATGGCTATGGGGATCGCTTGATAGGCCCTACCAATAAAGTTTGAGGGGCCAAGACAAATTCCTGAGCCGCCTTGAATATCCATTGCATCATTAACAATTACTCGCATTCTCTCGGTTAGTTGATATTTTAAAAGAGCTGTAATCACGGCTGGCCTTTGCCCTTGATCCAAAGCGGTTGTGGTAAGTAAGCGAGCTGCATCCATTAAGTAGGTGTTGCCTAACATATCCGCTAAAGGTTCTTCTATTCCTTCAAACTTACCAATAGGCATGCCAAATTGATTGCGTACTCTGGCATATGCACCCGTATATCGTGATGCAATTTTAGCAGCACCAGTAGAGAGAGCAGGGAGCGAAATACCACGACCTTCACCAAGACATTCAACTAACATGCGCCAACCCTTACCGACGTTATCAACGCCTCCAATTAGCCAGTCCATAGGGATAAATACATCTTTTCCCCAGTTAGGACCATTCTGAAAAGGATTGTTGAGGGTGAAATGACGTTTACCAATGCTGACCCCTGCCGTATTGGTAGGGATGAGAGCGACAGAAATACCAATAAGATCACCATCTCGTTGAACTTCATCAAAGGCAGATGGGCTACTAAAGATTTCTTCAGTTAGTAAGTTATCTGGATCATACAATTGAAATGCAAGACCAAGGAGTGTGGCAACAGGGCCTAAGGTGATATAACGTGTCTCCCAATTTAGACGAATACCAAGTACATTGTCCGCCCCATTAAAGTCTTCTCGACAAACAATACCCACATCAGGAATTGATCCAGCATCACTTCCAGCTTCTGGTCCCGTTAAAGCAAAACAGGGAATATCTTTTCCTATGGCTAGCCGAGGTAAATAAAAGTCCTTCTGATTGTTTGTTCCATATTTAATAAGCAATTCACCTGGGCCTAGTGAATTTGGTACCATCACGGTAACGGCTGCGGTAATACTTCTACCTGATATTTTCATGACCACTTGAGAGTGCGCTAAGGCTGAAAAACCATGGCCGCCGTATTCTTTGGGGATGATCATGCCAAAAAAGCGTTGTTCTTTAATATAGTCCCAAACTATAGTGGGCAAGTCTTGCAATTCATGGGTTATTTGCCAGTCATCTAGCATTTCGCAAAGCGTTTCAACAGGCCCATCAATAAATGCTTGTTCTTCTTTAGTTAGAGAACTTGAAGATAAGTCACGTAATCGTGTCCAATCAGGTTTTCCTGAAAATAACTCAGCATCCCACCAGACATTACCCCCATCAAGTGCTTCTTGCTCCGTACGTGAAATTGTTGGCAGATTGGCTTTTAATAAACGCATTGCAGGTTTACTAATTAGTGTTCGACGCAATTCAGGAATATTAATTAGTGTCAGTATTAACAGCGTGGGTAACCAAATGAACCAAACCCAACCTTCAATATTGATTGCACTAATGATAATCCATGCGCCAATTAACCAAGTTGATTGCGTTAAGGTAAGTCGTAAATACCCTGCAACTCCGATAAGAATAAGGAGTAGTATTGCCCATGTCATATTTTCTCCTCAGCTTTTGTAAGCTTTGAATAACTTTCTGTTAGTTTTTTAGCTTTATTTTCCAGTGATTTAAGCAAGCTTGTTACTTTATTTTCTTCATTGTCATCAATATCAGTCTCATCATTTATAGGTTCATCATCTGTCCAAGGAAGGTCTTTATATCCTTCTTTCATAGCTAGTGGCCAAGCAGGAAATTTTAAAATACTAAAATAAGGTGAGTAATCAAAATCGGTAGGAACAAACAAACGAAAGTTACGTTTATGAAATCTAAGACGGTCATTTTGATCCGATTTAATAGTGGGTAGCAGTGGGAAATTAACACTTTGGAAACAACGAGCAATCATACTAGAACAAACGATATTGGTAGGTCTGCCCGCATTGTGTTGGAACAAGGAGGAGCGCCAGCGTCGAGGTAAAATTGCATAGGGGAACATGAATCGAGCTAGATCAAGTAGTTGTCTGACATCATAGTTCATCCCCAAGTGTTCTATTGCAAAGCAAACTACTTTGTTTTGATCCTCAAAGCTTAATCCATCTGGGCGACAAATTCTTAAGTTATCATCAACATAATCACTTAAAGGATTAACTACCGTTCCAAAGCCAAGTAATGATTCGATGATTAAAGGCTCATTTGGATCACCTTTGTAATGTTTTTTTATTAGAATTTTAGCTTCAGAGTCAGCAATTTCGTTAACCCGACCTACGTAGAGAGCTGCATGCGTCCATGGAGAAAGTGTAACAACTTTAATCACTTCACTGACTCTGCTACGTCCTTCGAAAAGCACCACATCAGATACCTGTAAATCACGAAGCATGTGATCGAAGTTGTTGATGGCCTGAATATTACGATTACCCTTAGGTAAATCATTTAGCCAATTAACAATGGTATTCCATAACCAATTGCGAAGATTGTTTAGCACTAGTTTATCCTTTTGTTTCTATTTTTATTTCTAATATATGGTGCTGATTCAAACAGTCTGTAACTATAGTTTAGTAGAGATCTTACATAAATGTATTGTGAGAGAGAATGAGACAGATTTTTTATTTGTCAGATCTTTCGTGTAGCCTCTAATATATGAACGATGCTTATTTATATTTGGATCAAGCTTGTTTTTGAGAAAAATCAAAGTAATTTCAAAATAAGTTTGACATTAGCATATTAGTGTATTATTATATTAACATATTCAGTTGAAGAGCTGAATGTCCTCCATCCTCCTTTGGTGGTATTTTGTGCGACTCTCTATGAGTCGCATTTTTTTTGCCTAAGTTTCATTGCTATTGTTGTTTAAAATTTATAATGCTCCCTTTGTAAAAAAACCATGAAAAGTGGGGGGGTGTACTTAATATCACTTAATATAAGACATTTTTACTCGTCATCTGATTCGTGCAAAGGTCTCAATATAGTACTTTTTACTCTATATCAGCACCGCTCAAATAATCCAGCAGCTCCCATTCCAGTACCAATACACATGGTTACCATGCCATACTTCCCACCTGTTCTTCGTAAACCATGCACCATAGTAGCAGTACGAACAGCGCCTGTGGCACCCAATGGATGACCCCATGCAATCGCTCCACCAAGTGGATTAACTTTGCTCGGATCAAGATCAACTTCTTGCATAACCGCTAAAGCTTGGGCAGCAAATGCTTCATTGAGTTCTATCCAATCTACATCAGCCATACTAACCCCCGTTTGCATCATTAATTTTGGAATAGCTTCTTTAGGGCCGATACCCATAATTTCTGGTGGAACACCTGCTACGCTAAACCCTACAAAACGCGCTAGTGGCTCTAAACCCAGTGCTTTCATTTTGGATTCACTCATTAAAATTACTGCACCTGCACCATCACTCATTTGTGAGCTATTTCCTGCGGTAACACTGCCTTTGGCTGCAAATACTGGTCTTAATCTCGCTAGCCCTTCGATGCTGCTACCTACACGCGGGCCTTCATCTGCGCTAACTACTTTTGTAGCAATACGGACGGTTCCATCTTCTGCAGGTATATGATGGCGTACTTCAAAAGGTAGAATCTCATTATTAAAATAGCCAGCTTCTTGTGCCGCTAGGGCTTTCAAATGACTGTTTAGGGCGAATTCATCCTGCGCTTCACGGCTCACTTTCCATTTTTTTGCCACATTTTCAGCAGTGATTCCCATACCAAAAGCAATGGCGGTTTCATCATTCTCAAAAATGGCAGGGCTCATGGATATTTTATTGCCCATCATCGGCACCATGCTCATGGATTCCACGCCACCTGCGATGACGATATCGGCTTCGCCTAAACGTATTTTATCGGCGGCATTGGCAACGCTTTGTAAGCCAGAGGCGCAAAAACGATTCACCGTAAAACCGGGGGTACTTTCTGGTAAGCCCGCTAATAAGGCAACGATGCGGGCAATATTAAGCCCTTGTTCGCCCTCTGGCATGGCACAACCGATAATGACATCATCAATTTCTTGACCTTTTAATCCACCACAATCTTTAATGGCTCCTTGCATGGCATGCACCATCAAAGCATCGGGGCGGGTCTTACTAAAAACACCGCGAGGAGCTTTGCCAACAGGTGTGCGCCTTGCTGCGACTATATATGCTTGTTCGCTCATTATTGTTTCTCCTTGTTCTTAGCTTAATTTCTTAAGGGTTTGCCAGTGTCTAACATGTGTTTAACGCGCCTATGTGTTTTGGTGTTTTTAAGCAAGCTTCTAAAGCCTTTTCGTTCATAGTTTAAAAACCACTCTTCAGTAAGCTCAGTGCCTTCATCAACATCACCACCACACAATGCATCTGCAACATATTCTCCAATTTTCATATCGTAATCAGAGATAAACCCGCCAGCGTGCATATTCACCATGGCTGCTTTTATATTGGCAATAGCTGCACGGCCACCAGCTCGTATTGTTTGTTCGGGTTGTGGTCGATAATTGGCTGCATCTAATGCTCTAACTTGAGCGATTGCCGTGTGTAATACTTCATTTTTGTTCATTACAACGATGTCGGTTTCCCGTAAAAATCCCATGTCTTTAGCTTGATAAGCACTGGTGGCTACTTTGCCCATGCCAATGGTTTCGAAGGCATTTTTAATGTGATCGAAAACATCTTCACCTTTTGATGCAATACTCGCTCGCCTCGCAAATTCCATACAACCACTGCCAGCAGGTATTAATCCAACTCCAACCTCGACCAAACCAATATAACTTTCTAATGCGGCGACCACACGGTCTGTTTGCATCATTAATTCACAGCCACCACCGAGGGCTAAACCGTGTACACCAGCAACTACAGGCACATTTGATTTTCGCATACGAATACAGGCACTTTGGAAGCGTTGTAATAATTCATCAAGACCATTATTGCCAGGTAAAATACTTTTTAAAGCGATTGGCATAAAGGATTTTAAATCTGCACCTGCACTAAATGGTGCATCAGGATGCCAGATGACCATGCCTGTTAGTTGTTCTTCGGCAATATCAATAGCTTGGTTTAAGCTGGAGAGAACATCATCGCTAATGGTGTGTAGTTTTGTTTTAAAGCTTAGTACGCCAATATCACCTTGTCCGTAACCAACATCATCGTCATCAACAATCCAGAAGTGACAAACATCATTTTCAAATAAGGTTCCTTGTGCAGGTGGTTTGGCACCAATAACCGTTTCTGGCCAGCGTTGGCGATTATAAACAGGAAGAGAAGAGGCTGCTTTGTACTCTAAATCTTTAGCTGACCATGAACCTCGTTCGTTGTGTACAGCATCAATCTCAAAAACCCAAACAGGTAGTGGTTGGCTACAAGGTGTTTTACCCGCATCTATATCTTCTTTTATCAGCCCCGCCATTTTATCCCAACCAGATTGTTGCCAGATTTCAAAAGGGCCTTGCTTCCAGCCAAATCCCCAACGCACTGCCAGATCAATATCACGAGCATTATCCGCAATATCACTTAAGAAATGAGCGCAGTAATGAAACACATCACGATGAATACACCAAAGGAACTCAGCATGTGGATCATTCAGGCCACGCAGTTTTGCAAGCCTGTCAGGATCGTTAAAGAGTTTAACTACCTTCATTACTTTGCTAGGTACTTTTATTTTACGTTTGCGATATGTGCCTTTAGCTTCATCAAAAACCAGAATCTCTTTGCCTTCTTTTTTGTATATGCCTATTTTGGTTTTAGCACCTAATGAACCGCTTTCGACTAAAGTATCCAACCAGCTTGGTATCTTAAATAAATCTGCCCAAGGGTCATCGCCAAGATTATCAATAACGCCTTGAATGACATGGCGCATGGTGTCTAAACCCACAACATCAGCGGTTCGTAATGTAGCACTTTTTGGTCGTCCTAATTTGGTGCCCGTTAACTCATCAACGGTTTCAAAGTTTATGCCTAATCTTTCGGCATGATACAAGGTCACTAAAATTGAAAATATACCAACGCGGTTGGCAATAAAGTTGGTTGTATCTTTTGCGCGAACTACACCTTTGCCTAAGGTGCTGACGAGAAAAGTTTCCAC
>CAYTRF010000029.1:0-8991 GCA_964440065.1 uncultured Cocleimonas sp.
GGCAATATGCAAAATTAGTTAAATAAGGCTAAACAGGTTATAATTCGCCGTTTTTCGAGATTTGAGGTAAGCCATGTCTCAAGCAGTAATTGGTGTAGTAATGGGAAGCAATAGCGATTGGAATATTATGTCCAAGGCTGTTGAGCAACTTGAAGCCTTTGGTGTTGCAATAGAATACAAAGTCGTTTCTGCACATCGTACCCCCGATTTATTATTTGAATATGCAAGTACTGCGCAACAGCGTGGGCTAAAAGCCATAATTGCTGGTGCTGGTGGCGCTGCACATTTGCCGGGTATGTTAGCAGCAAAAACCCCCATCCCTATACTGGGTGTTCCTGTTCCTTCGCGCCATTTAAAAGGTGTCGATTCTTTACACTCAATCGTGCAAATGCCAGCGGGAATTCCCGTAGCAACTTTTGCGATTGGTGAGGCGGGTGCCACCAATGCGGCACTGTTCGCAATTTCTCTGCTTGCAAATGATGATAAAGAGTTAGCGAATAAATTAGCCGATTTTCGTGAAACCCAGCGTCAAAAAGCAATGAATATGTCATTGCCTCCCGAATGAGAAAGGGCTTAGAAAAACAAACATGATATTACCCGGCTCTACATTAGGAATGCTTGGCGGTGGTCAGCTTGGGCGCATGTTTGTTATCGCTGCGATGGAGATGGGTTATAAAGTTATTGTGTTAGATCCAGACCCTTCTAGTCCAGCTGGGCAGTTGGCAGATGAGCATATTTTAGCGGCTTATGATGATGAAAAAGCCTTAGAAAAACTGGGTAAAGCGTGTGATGTTATCACTACTGAGTTTGAAAATATTCCCGCAGCAGTTTTAAATAAATTGACCGAATACTGCTCCGTGCATCCTTCGGCAAATGCTGTTGAAAAAGCGCAAGATCGGATTTTGGAAAAAGCTTTTATTTTGTCTTGCGGCTTATTGCCTGTACCTTACGGTGTGATTGAAAAGAAATCGGATATTGCCAAGGCAATAAAAGAAGTTAGCTTTCCTTGTATATTAAAAACAGCACGTTTTGGCTATGACGGCAAAGGGCAACAAACCATTAATCGTGCTGAAGATGTCGAGGCAGCTTTTATGGCGGTTGAGCAAAGGGCTTGTGTTTTAGAACAACGCATAGACCTTGATTGCGAAGTTTCTGTCATTCTAGGTAGAAATAAGAGCGGTGAAAGTAAATGTTTTCCCGTGGTTGAAAACACCCACGTTGATGGCATTTTATTTCAATCTTTTGCACCGGCAAATGTGCCTGAAGATTTAGCAAAGTCTGCACAAGTTGCCGCTATTCGTATGGCGGATAAATTGGGATATGTTGGCGTGATGGCCGTTGAATTTTTTGTGACTAAAAAAGGTGAACTGCTGATAAATGAAATGGCACCACGCACCCATAACAGTGGCCATTTTACGATGGATGCTTGTGTAACATCACAGTTTGAGCAGCAAGTACGGATGATATGTGGTTTGCCATTTGGTAATACGACTTTATTAAGCCCAGTCGTGATGACCAATATGTTGGGTGATCTTTGGGGGAAGTCAGCTGAGGCGGCTGATAACAAAAAGGCACCTCGAAGCATTCGTCCAAAGTGGCAAAACCTGCTTAGTAGTCATTCAAGCAAATTACACCTTTATGGTAAATTAGATGCGCGCATCAGCAGAAAAATGGGGCACTTTAATACCTTATCGGATGATTTAGAAAAAGCACATCAAAAAGCTAATCAGATTTTTAAAAACTTGCCCGCATAATAAACACACACAGAATAAAGTAACAGGAAAAAAATATGGAAGGCGTATCACCAGAACAACTGATACAGAAAGTGCATGTGATTACGGCAGGCTTAGCATTGCTTATTTACGTGATTCGCGGATTAATGATGTTGGCAGGTTCTAGTGCCGTTAATTCTCGTATAATGCTGGCATTGTCATCTGTGTTTGCCATCTTGATTTTCGTAGGCGGTGTTTATATCGGCTTAATGAAACGTTTTTCATTCACCGATGGCTATATGCTAACAATGATAATCAGCTTTCTTATTTTTGTTATGTTTGGCGTTATCGCTTTGAAACGAGGTTTATCAAAACCGTATGCCATTATTTTTTGGTTAATTGGTTTGGCTGCTTTTATTTATACGGCTTTAATCGCATCTCACAAACTAACCCCATTGTTTTAATACGCTATGCTGGATGAAAAACAACTTGCGGAATACCGACAAGATATTCAATTTCAGGCGACGCTATGCGATCACACTTTAAACTTTAGTAGCACTTGGGGTATTTTCTCACCACGAGAAATTGATGCTGGCACCTTGCTGCTAATGAAATACATAAAAATAAACCCCGATGATGATTGCTTTGATCTCGGTTGTGGCTATGGACCCATTGGTTTAACCATGGCAAAAATGGCACCAAACGGGCAAACTTTGCTAGTTGATAAAGATTTTATGGCTGTTGAGTACAGCAATAAAAATGCTGCTAAAAATAATATTGAAAATGCCAACGCTATATTGAGTAATGGATTTCAACATATAGACAAGAGTCAAAAGTTTGATGTTATTGCTTCCAATGTGCCCGCTAAAGTGGGCAAAGAAATGATGTCATTAATGCTACATGATGCTCATAAAGCGATGAAAGCTGATGGTCGCTTATATCTCGTCACCGTAAATGGCCTGCGCCAATACATGAAACGAAATCTTAAAGAAATTTTTGGTAACTATAAGAAGATAAAACAGGGTAAGTCCTATACCATTCATTTGGCTTGTAAATAAGTACACCCCCCCACTTTTCAGTGTTTTTTTATTAATTAAAAATAAAACTTGAAAAGTTAATATATTAGTATATTCTTATATTCAAATACTCACTAACCAAATATAGGAACTCATTATGAAACTTCAACTTATCTTAGCAACGGCTTTAATTACATTAACAACTGGAACTGCTTCAGCAAACTGGTTCAATGGATTTAATAACGGTTCAGGAAACGGTACAGGCTACGGCAATGCAGCTGGCAATACAAATGGTCAAGGCAACGCAACAGGTAACACTTCTGCTGATGCAAAAAGTTGGGGTATAGGAAAAGGCGAAGCTGACGGTGAGATTGATTTCAGCATTAACTTTAAAGCAAAAGGTAAAACAGATTTAACGACTCAAGGTAATCTACAAGGTCAAGGCACAGGAAAAGGCAATGTTGATGGCACAGGAAAAGCTGATGGCAACTCAGCCGCAAACGGTATAGCAAATGCACTAGGATCAAATAATGGCAACAGTTTTGCTAACATGATGCCTTGGAGTAATAATAGTAGTGGTTTTACAATGCCATGGAATAACAGCAACGGTAACAGCTTTACGATGCCGTGGAACAACAGCAATGGCAATGGATTCACCATGCCATGGAGCAATAATGGTAGTGGTTTTACAATGCCTTGGAATAACAGCAACGGTAACAGTTTTACGATGCCGTGGAACAACAGCAATGGCAATGGATTCACAATGCCTTGGAATAACAATGGTAATAACGGATTCACAATGCCAGGTTTTAACACGGCTTATGCTGCACCTCACGGTTACAAGTTTGCACCAATGACTGCTTCGCCACAAACGAGCATTAGTAAGTAATCATCTTTTTACGATGTGATAAAAAATAGCCGCAATTTGCGGCTATTTTTTTGTTCGGTATTTATAGCTATTAAGTTAAATCGCCCTGAGGTGATTTCTTAAAGAAGTTAATGATTCGATACCAAAGTTTACCTTCTTTTTGCATTTCCAAAATCTTGTCATAAGCAACTTGGTTAGCGGTTTTATCTGAATCACGATCAAATAACTTATTGTAATGCTCAAACTCAATTTCAATTGATTCATTTAATTCCAAGCGAAACAAACCCTCGATCAAAGGTAATTCACGCTTGTTTTCAGATGTAACACCTTGAGGGTGTTTGTTTTCATCAAGAAAAGTTGCGCCACTGATTACACGTGTATCACTGTTTTCATCCATAATTGTGAAATTTACTGTGCCAGCTTTATCAGAAAGTAGATTGTCTTCGCGTTTAATTAAAGTAAATGTTTTTAGCATGAGATAGCTCATTTTTTGTTAATTACTGCTATTTTAAAACACTATGCTAAATAGATAAAACCGAACTGATAAAGGGTTTATGTGATCCAAAAATAAAGACTATCAATGATAGCCTTTATTTAACGTCTTGTTATTTACAACTTAGCTATAAATATTAGGCGCCCCAACCTGCTCGTGTATATCATTACAAGCTTGATGAGACATATTTAAACCTTTTGCTAGTTGATCCAAATAATGCGCTTCCTCGCTAGAGTCCAGATCAATCGCGAGTAAAGACATCAAATAAACCTGCTGCTCCATACCGCGCGGAACATCATTGATAAAGCCACGTACATCCAACGGCGTATTTAATTCAGCGCGAACAAATCTTGCGTCCTCATCAGAAACATCGCCAAGATGTTGAGTGATTTTTTGCTGCTCGGCTTTATCAATATCGCCATCAGCTTTAGCCGCATTAATCATTGCGAGAAGTAGAATTCTAGCTTTTTCATCTTCTTCCGAAGATGCGCGAGTGTCTTTACCTTGCAGAGCATTATTAAATAAATCACCTAAACCGCCAGCAGTGCCGCCACCGTTTTGACTTTTGCTTAAATTTGAGCCACCACCAAGAGAGTCAAGAATACCGCCAAGTCCCCCACCTTTTGAGCCACCGCCGCCAGTCAAACTGCCTAATAAACCACCTAGACCACCGCCACTAGAACCACCTCGACCGCCACCTAACATTTTTCCAACGCCTTTAGCGACCGCAACGCCCATAGCAACTTTTGCCAATGTTCCCATTAAACTCATTTTTTTCTCCTTTGTGTGTTAAGTGTATGATGTGAAGAGACAGTATAGTGAATAAATTTAGTTAGTTTGAGAATAAAATAAATTAATCCTTAAGTATTGCCTCGCCTTTAACAAGCCAAGATGTACCAAAAGCTATAATCCCTAGAGATTCTAGCCAGAAAAAGGGATGTAAATGGCTAATCTGGGCAACAATGTCGTCAGGTAATAAGTATTCATAAACAGCGATTAAAATTAGAGAGCCTAAAATAATATAACCACTGATTCGGTAAATTAAATTACGCTGTAACTTACGGGGTGTTGGCGTATTTTTGGAAGTCTTAGTGAATAGAACTAAACAAAAATAGGCCAATGTCAGAAAGTATCCTGATGCAAATAAAAAATGAAAGTTACCAATAATGATTTGTTTATTGCTAGCATCGAATTCTGGTGTCGTCGGTAACATCGCAACTCCAATGGCACAAATTCCTGCAATGTTTCCCGCAATAGCATCCTTGCGGTCGTATCCTTTGTAGGCAAGAAAGAAAGCTGCGACCGTACAAAGAATAGCAACGAAAATATCACGCATCCCAGTATGATAATAGTGACTCATAGAGGTTTGAACGGTGGTGTTCATTAAAAAACCACCGATCACAAGCATCCATGGAAAAATAAAACCGAGTGTGCCAATTAATTTTCGCAAGGTAAGATAAGAAATAACCAAACGTGAATCATGAGTGATTTCATTAGAACTGTTCATATCAATACCTTTTCTGCTTAACTATACTATCATCAGTAATCTACCGATTAGTTCAGAAGAATACAACAGTATGGTTAAAACAGCAGTATCAAAGCAATTGGCAAAACAGGGTTACACTATTCTGAAGGGGCCACATGCCACCGAATCATCATGGATAGAGGTATTAAACGGTAAGCTGGAAGAATTTCAAAAAAGTTGGAATGACCTGCCAGCAGATAATTTCTTAAGCGATGGCGGTCATTATCGCTATCGACGTTATTCTGTTTTTAACTGGTCGAATATTAATAACGTACTGACGTTACTCCCGCATGAGGCACATTTTCAAAGTACCTACCGAAATAATATGAACGGTGGCATTAATCGTGATTTTCAAGCTTTTAAAAAAGATAGTATAGAAAATCCAATTTTAGAAAATATTATTTCATTCATTAGTAAGCAAATTAGCCTAAACAATCAAAGCCAATGGCGCATACAAGCACATCAATTTCGAATAGAAGCCAATAAAGATGAAGCTGGACAACCTACTCCTGAAGGTGTTCATCGGGATGGCGCTGACTTTATTCTTATTATGGTGCTTAAAAGGCACAATATTACAGGTGGTGTAAATCACATTTATGATGATGGCAAACGATTAGTATTTGGTGGTGTTTTAGAAAATGCTGGCGATGCTATTTTGATAGATGATCGTAAGGTTTGGCATGGTGTTAGTGAAGTTTATCCTGTTGATAATCGTGTTTCATGTTATAGAGATGTGCTGGTTTTGACGTTTCATAATGAAGTTAATAGATAAAAGTACACCCCCCCACTTTTCTTCGGTTTTTTGTTGTTTAAAAACGATACTAGAATTTATGCAGAGCTTTCCCTGTTTTTTGGTTAGTCATAATATTATCTAACCAAACACATCAAGCTGTCGAGCTGTAATCCTTTCGAACGATGTATCTAAAAAATGCAGAATACCATCTGCCACAGGTTCTAATTGCTTGTCGGCATAGTGCTGATAATCAGGAGTAGATTGCAAATCTTCGATGGGTTCTGGGCCATTCAAAGTAATAATATATTGAATTTTTCGCCCTGGGTTTTTCATTTTTTTAGCCGCTTTAACTTGCGGTGGTTGGGTGCTGGTGTAACTTTCTAATGGTCGACGTAAGCGTTTTGTGTAGGTCAGTTTATCATTTGATTCGCCACGCAATAAGGCATCATGCGTTTCCAATACGAATTCTTCATAAGGCTCATCATGGAAAATGCGGTGATATAACTCTTTCTGAAACTCGCGCGCTAACGGTGTCCAATCAGTTCGCACGGTTTCAAGGCCTTTAAAAACCATCGCATGTTTTCCATTTTTGTTGATCATGCCTGCGTAGCGCTTTTTGCTACCTTTTTCAGCGCCACGGATGGTTGGCATGAGAAAACGTAAGTAATGTGTTTCAAATTCAATTTCTAAATTTGATTTTATTTCAAACTCCTCTTTTAGGTGTTTATCCCACCAGACGTTAAGGTGACTTTGGAGTTGCTTGCCTATTTTTAAGCAGTCACTTTCAGTCTTGTTTTCACCCAGTAACACAAACACGGAATCAGTATCACCATAAATTACTGGGTAGCCCTGCTCTTCAATTAACTGTTTGGTTTGTTGAATAATTTGATGACCGCGTTTAGTAATACTGCTGGCGAGTTGGGGGTTAAAAAAGCGGCAACCAGAAGATCCCAATACGCCGTAAAAGGAGTTCATAATGATTTTAATGGCTTGTGAAAGTGGTTTATCCTTTTCCTGTTTAGCAATATCTCGCTCATGCCAAAGCTTGGTTACAATGTCTGGCAGAATGTGAGTCTTGCGGGAAAATTCAGCCTCTAAAAACCCAGGAATACTGTCTTCCAATGAACTTTTTACAATTAAACCCAAAGGGTCAATTTTAAAGGTGCGAATAATACTTGGATACAGGCTTTTAAAATCCAGCACCAGCACATTGTCATAAAGCCCCGGTTGCGACTCCATTACATAGCCACCGGGGCTGGCTTGCGTATTTGTTTGGCTACCGATATCGGGTGCGACAAATCCTTGGCGATGCAGGTTGGCTAAATATAGATTATCAAATGCCGCTGTTGAACCACCTTGCCGGTCAATCGCTAAGCCCGTTATGCGGGCGCGCTGAATCGAGAAGTTGAGTAAGTCTGTTTTCTTGAAAATATCAGCAACTAATCGGCAATCTTCAAGGTTGTATTCGGCAAGCTCATGGGGTGCTTCACGGTATTGCCGTCGGATTTCTTCTAATTTTTCCAAGCCAGATTTTGCTGAAATTAACTTGTTACGACCAAGCAATTGCTCAGCCACATAATCAAGAGTAAAGCTTTCGAACGACCAAAAAGCACTGCGGAGGCTAGTAATCCCGTCTAAAATCACCCGCCCAGGGATTCGTGATATATGCATTTGACCACTTTGTTGCGGGACAAGTATGATGGCATTTTGTTCTTGTAGCCTGCCTTTAGCTCTGCTGTTGCCTTGAGTATTTCCACGCCCCATATCAAAAGGAATGCCTAGTTTTTTGCACTTCCATTGTAAAAAATCGAGATCAAAAGCGACCACATTCCAACCGATAATTACATCAGGGTCATGTTCCTTTAGCCAGCTAAAAAACTGCTGTAACGCATCGCGCTCAGTATCACACCAAACAATATTATTTTTAGGCTTATCTGATAAAGATAAAGTACACCCCCCCCCTTTTCGCCGTTTTTTTACAAAGAAGACTATTTCAGTTGATGCCGTCGTAACACCAATAGAATAAAGCTTACCGCGTAAATCTTCGGTTTCAATATCCAATGAAGCCCAATTAAGTGTAGGTGAATAATCACAAGGTTTTAAGGTAGGATTAATAAATTCAAGATAACCATCACGCTGAATCGCATCACCTATAATTTCAATCGGTGCAGTAATAAAACGCTCCATCAAATAACGCTCGGTTGGTTTTATGTCCGACTCATGCAACTGTGATTTATCATAAGAAAGATGCTCACGAAGCTGGTTAAGAGTACGTTGTTGATTAAAGTACAAACCATCAATGGCATCATGCTGAAAGTTTTTAAGTGATAGCGGCTTTCGTTCCACTCCAGCAGGTAGTCTTATCTCATTTTGCTGGCGGATAAAACAAACCGCCTTTTGTTTTTCTATAACAACCCGAACAGGGCCTTTGTCGGTGCTCAGCCAAAAGGTTAAGTCGATACCACCTTGAACATCTCTCCAAGAGCGAGTGAGGAGAAAGCCTGATAAGTTTTGATTGGGGTGCATAAATCACATTTTAACTGAAATTAATTTGCTAGACTTAGAAAATAGATTTAGACAAGGAATCATAATGATGAAAATTAAAAAGTTACTTCAATTAACATTGCTATTAAGCATCGTAACC
>CAYTRF010000030.1:0-8983 GCA_964440065.1 uncultured Cocleimonas sp.
TTTTGAGAATCCTTGTTATCCCGATTTTAAGAATATGCTACTTCTTAAAACCAAAAAAATAGTACCTTTGGAGATAGATGATAATGGCGTTGTAGTAGAAAAAATTATCAACAGTTGTGACTTAATTTATACAACACCTAGCCATCAATATCCCACTGGCGTAACCATGAGTCGGCAACGTCGCAAAGAGTTATTAAAGGCAGCCGAAAATAAAAACTTTGTGATAATAGAGGATGACTATGATGCTGAAATTAACTTCACCTCTGAAACTAGACCTGCTCTTAAAAGCATCGATACCAATAACCGAGTCATTTATATAGGTAGTTTTTCTAAGTCATTTGGTGCGGGTCTACGGATGGGTTATATCGTTGCGCCTAGTGAATTTATCAAAGAGTTACGCGAACTTAGACGTTTAATGCAACGCCATATGCCCGCAAATAATCAACGAGCAATTGCCTTGTTTATTAGTCTTGGTCATTACCACTCGATGTTTAATCGAATTCATTCTGTCTACAAAGAACGCTGGCAGGAAATGGCTCAAGCAATTTCTGAACATTCCTTTTTATCTTTTAATATCTCAAAAGGGGGCTCCTCTTTCTGGGTGACGGTGCCTGAATCAGTAAATACCAAAGAACTCTGTAAGCGCCTGTTGGATAAAGGTGTTGTGATTGAACCGGGTGAATTATTTTATGCCCAAAATAATCCACCGACGAATAAAATGAGGCTTGCATATTCAACAATCCATACCGATAAAATAAAGCAGGGCATTCAAATAATTGCTGATGAAATTATAAAACTACAGCAACAGAGCTTGAGAAGAAAAGCATGATAATCGAAACCTTAAAAAAGACTTGGCCATTATTTTTAGGCATGGCCTTTCTTATGCTGGGTAATGGATTGCAAGGTACTCTGATTAGTTGGCGTGCAGCTTATGAAGGTTTCTCTCCTAGTACCATTGGTTGGATTATGACAGCCTACTACGTGGGTTTTTTAGGTGGTTCAATATACACGCCTCGGTTGATACAGGGCGTAGGGCATATCCGCGTGTTTGCAGCCCTTGCATCACTGGCTTCGGCCGCTGTTTTGGTACAAATTCTTTTAATTACACCAAGCTCTTGGTTGTTGATGCGCTTACTTACGGGTTTTTGTTTTGCAGGTACTTATGTGATTGTGGAGAGTTGGTTAAATGCCGGTGCAACTAATAAAAACCGAGGCCAAGTACTGTCCCTTTATATGATTATTTCTTTTGCAGGCTTGGCAGGTGGGCAATTCTTAATGAAAGCGGCTGATCCAACCCATTTTGCATTGTTTTTACTGTCTTCAATATTGCTTTCTTTTGCGTTGGTTCCGATCTTAATTAGCAAAACAAAAGCCCCAGAAATAATAGAAAATGAAACGATGGGGGTACGTAAATTAGCACGAATTGCTCCAGCAGGTGTTGCGGGAATATTTATTTCATCAATAGCTCAAGGAGCTATGTTTGGAATGGGAGCAGTTTATGCTGTCGAAGCGGGAATGAGCATTTCACAAATTGCAAATTTCATGGGAATATTCATTGTATTAGGTGCGCTTTTTCAATGGCCAATGGGGTGGTTATCTGATCAATTTGATAGACGTATCATTGTCGTGATAGCCAGTTTTAGCGGGGTTTTACTCTGCATTGCATTATTAAGATTGGAGATTAACCAACACCTCTTCTTCATTGCTTATGGTTTACTTGGAGCAATGATACTGCCTATTTATTCAATTGCGGTCGCTCACACGAATGATCGTTTGAAACCTGAACAAATGACCAATGCCAGCAGCACGATTGTTTTGTTATTTGGAATAGGGGCAACTCTAGGGCCAATTTCTGTGGGTTACATTTTAAAAATATACGGTAATTCTTCATATTTTATTTATTTGGCTTTAGTCAATTTGGTGACAGCCATTGTCATTATTTATTATATTTTCCAACGAGAAGCAGTAGCTGAGGAGCACCAGGTTGATTATCAAGTGGTACCTAAGTGTGCCACGGTTGTTGCAATGGATGCTGTTGCACATGGGGCTGAGGAAGCCAGTGATACTACTGATCAATTAAAAAAACCATGAAAAGTGGGGGGGTGTGCTTTAATCAATTACTTACTAATCAATTACTTAAAAACCAATACCTAATCAAGTATTATTCGAACTCCATTGATCTGAAAATCCTGCCTGCATTTTGTAGGGCTAAAAACTTAAAAGTATCTAAGTGTGAAAAAGCACTTTGGTCGATTGCATAGGCATCTTGTTCTGAACCGTCATTATCTAAAATATCTTGAATTTTTTCTCGCATAAAGACAAGGTAGTCTTTGGTGGTTTTTTTAACGACGTCCATGTTAGTTGGATCACCATGTCCTGGGATAATAATTTCTGGATTTAAAGCTTCAAACTTATCCCAAGTTTCAATCCAACCAGCGGTATCCGTATCTTCCATGACGGGAAGTAAACGTTGATTGAATGCCAGATCACCCGAAATGACTATTTTTTTGTCTGGCAACCACATCATAATGTCACCTGGACTGTGTGCTGGGCCTAAGTGGAGTAATTCAAATTTTACACCGCCCATTTCGATAGTCATTTTCTCTTCGAAGGTTTTATCAGGGTAAACAAAAACAGTACCTTCAGATTTATCTCTGCGACCCCTTTGCATGCGTTCAATGATGTCATCCCCATGTGCTTTCATTTCTTCAAGGGCATCAACATGGGCAATGACCTGTGCGCCTTGCTCTTGCCAATAATTGGAACCTAGCATGGCGTGACCCTGTGCATTTTCTAAAACTACGTACTTAACAGGCTGATCGGTTAGTTTTTTAATTTCATAATGCAATGATTTAGCCAGTAGGTAGTTATCTCCAGCATTAAAAACCAGTACACCATCCGTGGTGATAATAAAGGATAAGTTATTATTGTGACCTGAGTTAGCATAAGTTCCAGGTGCAGTTGCGCCAATAGCTGACCAGATGTTACTAGCTACCTCAATAGGTTTACTAAATAACATTTGTTCAGGGGCTTTGTCAGTTGCTTGAATCGGCAACCCTAGTTTTTGCCATTCATTATAACCACCTACGTAGTTTTTTACATTAGTGTAGCCTAAGTCCATCAGTTTACGTGCCGCTAAAGGGCTACGTTGATTGGTACCACAATACACAACAATAGGAGCATCTTTGCTGTTAACTTCATCCGTTATATTAAATTCCAACCAGCCTCTGGGAATGATAGAAATCTCATCGGCATCAATGACTCCGCCAATAAAATCCACTTCAAAATTTGTTCTTACATCAATTAATTCAACCTTAGGGTTATCTTTTAGTATTTTTTGTAATTCTTCAGTGTTGATATTGGTGATGGTTTTATTGGCGTGTTGAATCGCTTTTTTTCCTGCGCTTAAAGTAAGCTCTTCATTAGCATAGGAATTTATGGAAAAACTATTAAAAAGTATGAAGAAAATAATTTGTAATATTCTTGATTTATATATTTTATAAAACATGGGTATCCTAATTTGCTTTCAAATAGACAACGCTGATAAATATAATAATGGCAGCAACGATTCGTCGCCACCCACCAGACTCTTTAAGCCAAAACATGCCAATTAACGCAGCAATTATAATAGAGGTTTCTCTAAGTGTAGCCACTAATGCAATCGGAGCTTTAGTCATTGCCCAAAGAACAATTGCATACGCTGAGAATGCCATAAAGCCGCCACCTAAAACAGTCCAAATGGATTTTTTTAAACGGTTTATTCCTGCCATACCGTGATGGTATAGCATGTAGGAAAAAATAGGAAAAGTTTGTAAAAATATCATCCATGAGATGTAATTAAGGGGTTGTTTAGCCTGTCTTGTACCGATGCCATCGACAAGCGTGTAGGTAGCAATTAAACAAGCAGTCAATAAGGCATAAAACAAAGATCTTTTATCTGAGATTATTTGTTCAATTTTTTGTAGAACAAAAAGAAATATTCCTAGTAAAATCCCACCGATGGCTATGAGTTGAGAAATTTCGAATTTTTCATTTAAAAATACTAATGAAACCAGCACAACAAGGGCAGCCGCCGCACCCCGTGCGATAGGGTACGCTAGTGAGAAATCACCGTATCGATATGCTTGGCTTAGCAGAATCATATAAATAGTATGAAGGCTGATAGAGGTCAGTACCCAAGGCCAGAGGTTACTTTCAAGCCAACCTACAAAGGGTAAAAATAGCAGAGCAAAGAAACCACATGATAATGCTATGCCTGCAATGGATACTAAGGGAGATCCATCTTTTTTAACTAAAGCATTCCAGAGGGCATGGAATAAAGCGGCAGCTAAGACTAATAGGGTAACGGTTGTGCTCAATACCTAATTAACCAAGTCGAGTGAATTATGATGTCGATTGATTCTAAGAAATCCAGTTATTCATCTGAACCCGACTGCTTTTTCAAGTTACTAGGAGCAAATAAGCCACTTCCTCCTGTATTACCTGAATCATCTTCTTTCTTCTCTGCTTCATCATCCTCAGATTTATCACCCGCAAGACCACCTAAGTTTTCAGTGCTATAAATACTTCCAAAGCTCGATGAAACACCCGGTCTATTAGATTTATCTATTTCGGGCTTTATAGTAGGTGCAACCATTGGCGCTACTGCTTTTTTACCCGCCTCTTTAAACATCGATTTTTGTTGTTGTTTTTTGATAAGCGCATCAACACGTATTTTCTTTTCAGCTTTAACACGTGCTTTACATTCACCTACACCTGTTGTACCTGCAAAGTATACCGTACCAATACCAGCAACAAATACAGCAAGAATCATATAAAGTGCAGGCTGTGCAAAGAAACCACGTGTTATCGCATTACTGTGTTCCTTTAACTTACCTTTGGCAATCAGATCAGATTCTTTAGCGGCGGCAATTTCACGACGTGTCAACATCTCGTAAAGTGCAGCACCAAACAGTGTGATAACGACTATGGCAACTGCCAAAGCACTTACTGACGGGTTAATGCCATGACGAACTTTAGCCGCTAAGAAAGTAGTAATAGTGCTTTCAGTTAAGATGGTAAAAACGGTCGTATTATAATTCTCAAATGAAGCCAAGAAAGCAAGAACAGCAGCTGATGCAATGGCAGGCTTTAAGAAAGGTAACAATATTTTACGGAAGGTTTGAACGTGTGTCGCACCTAAATCCAGAGCTGCTTCTTCCTGAACGTGATCAAAGCGTTGTAAGCGTGAGATAAATATCAACATAGTATATGCGGATATAAAGGTAGCGTGCCCCATGACAGTTAAGAAGTAACCGTTGTAAAAAAAGCTATCTCTGCTCGCTCCAAACATGCTTCCAATTCGATCCCAAAATAACAAAGTAGATATGCCAAGTACAACGCCAGGAACAAGAATAGGGGAGATGACAATGGTGTAGTACCAAGGACGGATACGATCTTTGACCTGTGAAAGCATTAAAGCACCTGCTAAACCCAATGGCACAGATAACGCTACGACACCTAAGGATATGAAAATACTATTTTTTAAGCCTTCAATTAATTTATCATCATTGGCAAGAACTGCAAACCACTCTGCCGTGAAACATTCCCAAGGGGTCACACGAGGGAAAGCAGAGCTGTTAAATGCCGTTAAACCCATAATAATTAATGGGCCAAACAGATACGCAAAAAATGCTAGGACAAAGAATACGGTGAAAAAATTACGAACGCGATCAGAGGTCATTTTGCAATATCTCCGAATTTAACTTTAAATATTTTCATCACTAAAAGTACAAAGATAATACTCGTCACCAGTAACACGATTGCGTAGGCAGAACCCCGTGCCCAGTTACCCGCATTATTAAAGGCTTGATAAATAATTTGGGTAAACCAAAGGCTACTTGGTCCCCCTAAAATTTGTGGTGCCGCTAATGCGCCTAAAGAAAGCATAAATACCATTGTTGCGCCTGATGAGATTCCTGGTTTGGCATGTGGAATAATTATCCGAGTATGGATCTTAAAAGTTCCAGCTCCCATATCTCTGGCTGCTTCTATTTGATTTTTATCTAATGACTCAATCGCATTGTATATTGGGAAAATCATTAACAAGATATAGGCGTAACTTAGTCCTGCATAAAGCGCAACACCTTCAAAAATAAAATCGTAAGGTTGATCCAGTATGCCGATCCAAATCAGGAAGTTATTAATAACACCAGTGCTACCAAACATTATTTTGAAAGAAAAAGCGCGTAATAATTCATTTACCCAGAAGGGGATGATTAAAGATAAAACCATCAAGCGTGCCCAGCCGCCCTTAGCTACATGGGCTAAGTAATAAGCAACCGGATAACAAAGAGCTAAATCAATTAGAGTGACAAAAATAGCGGCTAAAATGGTTCGACCAAACACACTTAAATCAACTGTGTTATAGGTGCCCGAGGCATTTGCACTACCATAGAGCATATATTTGTAGTGTTCTAAAGTGTAAAAATGTGATTCTGATCCCCATTCTGGAGGAGGGACATTAGCTCGCAAAGAAAAATCTATCATAAAGAGCTGAGGCATTATGACTAGAAAAACAATCCAAAACAATACCGCAACTAATAAGCTAATACCTAAGGCTTTACCATTTTTTATAAAATAATCGCGCCAGTACTTTTGCATGATTTTTAGAATCCTTTTCCGTTATTCCGCAGCGAGTTGACCTTGGGGTAGGGCAGAAGCAGAGTCAGCATTAAAGCCAAGGGTAACTTCATCCCCCGTATTTTGAGCGAGATCTCCACCAGAATTAATCAATGACATTTTGATTAATTTTTTACTGCCTTCGACTTTACAAAATACCTGCCAGAAGTTTCCTTCGAACTCTTGATTTTCTATGGTTGCTGTTACTGAATTATCGTATTTTTTCTTAGAACCACTAGCGATAACCAAAGATTCAGGTCTAACAAAGACATAAGCTTTATCGCCAACTGCTAATTGGGCTTGACCATTGCGTTTTGCATTCACGGCTTTTAAGATGCCAACGGGTGTATCGACTAAAGCATGAACGCCTGAAAGTTTGCTTACCTTGCCTGCAAATAAATTGTTTTCACCAACAAATGAGGCTACAAAAGCGGTTTCAGGGTGATTATAGACGGCATCTCCATCACCAATTTGTTCTATTACGGCTTGGCTCATTACGGCAACATTGTCAGACATGGTCAAAGCTTCGCCTTGGTCATGGGTAATGTAAATAAAAGTGATACCAACACGTTGTTGAATTTCGCGTAACTCGGTACGCATATGTTGACGAAGCTTAAGGTCTAAGGCTGATAAAGGTTCATCAAGTAATAATACATCTGGCTCTGCTGCCAAAGCTCTGGCGATAGCAACACGTTGTTTTTGGCCACCTGAAAGTTCATTAGGCATTTTGTCGCCTTGATCTCCCAACGCCACCATTTCTAATAGCTCTTGTGCTTTTTTACGCCGATCAACTTTATTAACACCCTGTACTTCTAATGAAAAGGCAACATTCTCCCAAACAGTCATTAAAGGAAAAAGAGCAAGATTTTGAAAAATTAATGCAGTAGGGCGCTTATTAGGACCGATGCCTTTCATGTCCTTGCCACCAATTCGAACAGTCCCCTGAGAGGGCTCAAGAAAACCAGATACTGCGCGTAACAGCGTGGTTTTACCGCAGCCTGATGGGCCCAAAAAGCTAAAAAATTCGCCTTCTTTTATATGGATATTGGCTTCCTTAGCGGCAACATAGTCACCAAAGCGAATCCAAACATCCTCTAATTGGACATCAGCACTCATATTGCAATCCTCTCATTATTTTTTATAGCTTAACTTTTTAACGGATAACCCAATTAGTTCTCGCTCCAGAGCTAATTGGGTTATTCGCTAACATCAACTTACCTACATCATCAAAACAACAGATAAAATAAACCCCAGCTAATGCTGGGGTTTAAGGTACTTCTCTAGGATTTTGCGTTAACGAACTTATTGCGGTACTCGGTTCGAATGTCGGCGTACCACTGTGGCTCTGCAGGCCAAGGGTTAAGATTCTTCAATGCATCGCCTGGATAGGCAGATGCGAAGTTCTTCTTGTAATTATCATCAGTGTGAGCATCAGCACCGATAACAGCCGAGTTATACCCGTGTGTATTGATTGATTTACCACCAACTTTTGCATCCATTACATAGTTCATTAGCTCGTAAGCTTGCTCAATATTAGATGCACCTGATGATACTGCCATACTATCAACCCATGCCATAGCACCTTCTTTTGGTGCTTGGTAAGCCACAGGTTCACCAGCAGACTTCATCGCGAGTACTGGGCCATCCCATGTTTGACCAACGATTACTCCGTCGTTTAACAAACCGTTTTTCTGACTATCGGTGTCATTCCAAAATAATTTGATTTGTGATTTATTATCAATACAGAATTTTGTGATTTTATCCCAGACTGGGCGCATAGCATCTTCACTACCGTATGCCTTCCAAACATCACCTGGCTCAAGTTTGCCAACAGTTTCCATATAAAGACCTGCACCTAACATGCCGCTGTGAGGACGTATCATGGTTTTACCTTCAACATCCTTTTGCCAGATGTTGCCATAACTTGGTATTCCATCTTCTGGAGTGTACTTATCTGTACGCCATCCGATTGCTTCTGTACCCCAGATTAATGGCAACCAATGTGAACCTTTGCCATCAAAGTTCCACTCTTCATCACCCACTTTTAACATAGCAGGGTTTAAGTTTTTGATGTTGCTTAATTTTTTGTAGTCAATAGGCGATAACAAACCAAGCTTAACCCATTGACCAGAACGGTTGTTTGTTGGACTACATACATCAACGCCAGCACCTTTCGTTGCTTTCATTTGATTAATAAGTTCTTCGTTTGAGCCTAAATCTTTGTAATTAATTTTTATTCCCGTTGCTTTAGTAAAATCCTCACGTACAGGCTTAGGGATGTAATCCGACCACATGGTGACATTTACTTCACCTGATGAAGCTA
>CAYTRF010000031.1:0-8835 GCA_964440065.1 uncultured Cocleimonas sp.
ACACCAGAGCAAGTGAATAAATATAATAATATTGTAGATTTCATTGCTAATAAACCCACAGCTAATCAGCCAATTACTCGCTCTAAACCAGTTGCGAAGGCTGTCAAGGTAAAAGCGCCTAGTTACATTTTAAAAGATGATGCTCTGCCGTTGGAAGTTCGTATCGGTTACTGGGCCATTGCCGCTTTTATAGCTCTACTGCTTGTTTGGGCAGCTTCAATACCCCTTGCCTCTGGTGCAATTGCTCCTGGTGTTGTCAGTGTTTCAGGAAGCAGTAAAGTTATACAACACCTCAATGGAGGTCGCGTTATAGATATTTTAATTAAAGAAGGTGATTTAGTCCAAAAAGGTGAGGCATTAATCAAATTGGATGAAACTCAGTTGCAGGAAAAATACCACTCTTTAAAATCGCTATATATTTTATTACTTTCTCGAAAATCAAGATTGCAAGCTGAAAGTAATGGGTCGTCCAAAATTGTATATGCTAATTGGTTACAAGAGCGCATGAATGATGCTCAAGTAGTAGAAGCAATCAACAATCAAGAAAGAATTTTTAATTCTAATATTAGCTTGCTCCATGAAAAAGAAACTACTTATCGACATAGAATTAATCAAGCGCAAACACTTATTTCCAGTGACCAATCTCGGTTATCAACAACACATGAACGAGCTAATAATATAAATGTGGAACTGAACCAGTACCAGAAATTACTTAGCAAAGGTTTGGTTACCAGAAACCAAACCTTTGCTTTGGAAAATTCGAAAAGTGAAATAAATAACCAAGTTTATGCTTTGACAGGAAATATACAATCCAATAAAAGTAGGATTTCTCAATATAAAGCAGAAGTTTCTGAATATAAAATGCTCCAAAAAAACAAAGCGGTGAAAGAGCTGGATACTCTACAAGATAAAATAGCATCAACTAACAAAGATCTCTCACTAACGAGATACCTATTAGCACAAACTACTATTAAAGCTCCGATTGATGGTTATATCGTCAACCTAAAAGCAAAAACTATTGGTGGTGTTATTGCATCTGGTCAAGAAATCATGGGGATTGTGCCAAATAATAAAAGCTTAATGATTTTGGCTAGAGTAGATGCAAAAGATAGAGATTCAATCAAGGTAGGATTAGATGCTGAGGTTCGTTTCAGTGCCTTTAATCGAAGAACAACGCTACCTATCAAAGGGAGAGTGGTCGTCGTATCCGCTGATCGGACGGTTGATGCTCTGACCAATACTTCTTACTATAATACTAAAATTGAATTACTAGAAGACCCTTCTGTAAAGCTTCATGGTTCAACTATCTATCCTGGTATGCTGGCAGAAGTCATTATTCAAACAGGTGAAAGAACTGTTTCAGATTATTTCTTAGCGCCCATATCAAGTAGCTTCAACAAATCATTAAGAGAAAAATAAAGCCAGCGTTAGTATTATTAATTAACTGATTTTTATAAAGGTATCATTATGCCACCCATTTCTTCCGTAATGGATTTACCACACCGAGATAAAAAAGTTTCGAGAAAACTGTCACGAGATGATGCACATAGAAGATGTGAGAAAGTCACAGGGAAAAAGATCACCAATGTAGAATACCCTGGTGGTAGGTCAAGAGAATCATGGCGTGTTATATTTGATAAAGATGAAACGGCAATCGTCACAAGAAGAAAAGATCCTATGCGAGCTAACCTTGAAATCAAGGTACTCAAAGCGTTAAGCAAACATGATGTGCCTAGTCCTAAAATAGTAGCGACAACCGATTGGAAACTTTTCCTACAAGAAGATTTGCAAGGGGAGAGATTATCAAAACTCCTCATGCATGCTGATGAAGATGAAGCAGAACAATTATTGGGTTCTGCTTTGAGTGGATTATCCCAAGCACAAAAGGCCGCCTCAAAAGAACAACTTGATCTGCAAATGCCTATCATTGGAGCAAGAAAAGACTGGATTTTAGAACTTCTTGAACGCCCCTATCCCATTGGCGAGTTTTTCGATACACCAGCTCCCTCACTTGATATGAAAGCACTTTACCAATTATTGCGTATAAAAAAACCACGTTTCATAAAGTGGGATTCAAGACCAGGAAATGCTGTAGTTCGAGAGGATGGAACGGTATCATGGTACGATTGGGAGCACGCAGGCTCACGCAACCGACTAGACGATATGGTTTGGCTGATGGCTGATGAATTTAGCCCCGATCATATTGAAGTAGAAGCACGTCTAATCGAAAAATATTTACCTGATTTTGCAGATCACTATACACTTGACGAAGCAAAAACATATTTAATGGTTTATGGCGTTTTTCATATGCTGATACGCTTAGGCCTAATGCTCACCTATCAAGATGAAGATAAAGAATGGTGGGATATTGACTATTGCATTAGAAAAGACAAAATAGGTATCACCTTAGAATGCGCTCAACGAACTTGTCTACGTGCTGCTCGATGGGCTAAACACTCTCCTTTGACAGAAGAGTTATCTCCTTGGCTAGAAAAAATTTCGGTAAAACTAGCTACTTTATAAAAGCCCCCTTTTTTATATTGCTTAGAAAGATGCTCTTGTACAAGTGTAATCCCCGAAAGATAACCACGTCATACGTAGAAATTCTATAAACCAAGATTGTACTGATTTCCTTAAAGAGTTGTTTGTTATCATCATATAATCAATGACATGATTATATTAATATCTATTAACTAACTAAATACTAATAATAAGCCAAAAGGAGTAGTTAAAGGTTTCAATCTATCCTATGGTTAATCTACTAAATAGATAAGTTTGCATAATCACAAAAAGGTATCAGAATGCCACAATACAATGAAGATATTCAAAACACTGCCAGCCTTAAAGAGTCCCAAGGCTCATCATGGGATGCGATAAAACCTGAAGCGGTTGCTCGAATGCGAGCACAAAATAAATTTAAAACAGGCTTAGATATTGCTCAATACACAGCAGATATTATGCGTGCTGACATGGATAATTATGATGCTGATAGTGCTAATTACACTCAATCCTTAGGTTGTTGGCATGGCTTTATTGGCCAGCAAAAAATGATTTCCATCAAAAAGCATTTTGGTGGAAGCACAGCAGGTCGTTATCTTTATTTATCAGGCTGGATGGTGGCTGCGCTTCGTTCTGAGTTTGGACCTTTACCCGATCAATCAATGCATGAAAAAACTAGCGTAGCTGCTTTAATCAAAGAACTTTACACATTTTTACGCCAAGCTGATGCACGTGAACTAGGTTTACTATTTAGAGGTTTAGATGCGGCTCGCTCCGCTGGTGACACTAAAAAAGAAAAAGAAATACAAGGTGCTATCGACAATCACCAAACCCATGTTGTGCCCATTATTGCTGATATTGATGCGGGTTTTGGTAATGCTGAAGCGACCTATTTAATGGCAAAGCAAATGATTGAAGCAGGTGCGTGTTGTATTCAAATTGAGAACCAAGTATCTGATGAAAAACAATGTGGTCATCAAGATGGAAAAGTCACCGTGCCTCATATTGACTTTATTGGCAAACTTCGTGCGGTGCGTTATGCCTTTTTAGAACTGGGCATTGATAACGGTATTATTGTGGCGCGTACTGATTCTTTAGGTGCTGGTTTGACCAAACAAATTGCCATCACCAACGAAGCAGGGGACTTAGGTGATCAATACAATGCCTTCCTCGATTGTGATGAAATAACACCAGAAAGTATCAAAAATGGCGATGTGGTGATTAAACAAGATGGTAAGCTAGTTCGCCCAAAACGCTTACCAAGCAACCTGTTCCAATTCAAGCAAGGCACAGGTGAGGCACGATGTGTACTGGATTGTATTACTTCATTACAAAATGGTGCTGATCTACTTTGGATCGAAACCGAAAAGCCACATATCGAACAAATTGGCGGTATGGTTAATGAGATTCGCAAAGTAATCCCGAATGCAAAACTGGTTTACAACAACAGTCCATCCTTTAACTGGACTCTTAATTTTCGCCAGCAAGTATTTGATGCGATGCAAGCCGATGGTAAAAATGTTTCTGCTTATGAACGTGATGGACTGATGGATGAGAAATACGATGATACTGAACTAGGCATTGCCGCAGATGACAAGATTCGTACCTTCCAAGCTGATGCTGCACGAGAGGCTGGGATTTTCCATCATTTAATTACTCTACCGACTTATCATACCGCAGCACTATCAACTGATAGCCTCGCTAAAGAATACTTTGGTGATCAAGGCATGCTGGGATATGTTTTAGGCGTTCAGCGCAAAGAAATTCGTGATGGAATCGCCTGTGTAAAACATCAAAATATGTCAGGTTCAGATATTGGTGATGATCATAAAGAATACTTCTCAGGAGATGCGGCGCTAAAAGCAGCTGGTGAAGATAATACGATGAATCAATTTTCGTAAGGTATCACTGGCTTTCGCCTCAATCAGTGAAATTTCACCCGATTTTTCTTTCGCCACTGACTCGTGTAAACGACCTCAATCTTTTATATCTAAATTAAGTTTCTGATGGGTTAATGCAAAGTTTATAGAAAGTTTAAGATTAGAGCTATCAAATGCGCTATCTTAAACATAGAAAATAAATGCATAAAATATGCAGGATAGCCACCATGAAAACCACCATAAAATACCCACTCTTAATTTGCGTAAGCCTCACTAGTTTTTTAATAAGTTCAACAACGTTTGCCAAGTTTGACTCAATAGTACTTGGCATGGGGTGTTTTTGGGGTGCTGAAAAATACATGGCGCAAATTCCAGGCGTTACAGATGTTGAAAGTGGCTATGCAGGTGGTGATTATGGAAATGCTACCTATCGTGGTGTACTTGCCCATGAAATGAAGTTAAAAGTTGGAATCACTAAAGTACGTAATCATGCGGAAGTTATAAAAGTTACCTTTGACGATGAGAAAGTAGATTTAAAAACTGTACTTAGTACCTTCTGGGAAACACATGACCCGACTCAAGGTGATCGCCAAGGTAATGACAGGGGAACAACTTATCGTAGCGCTATTTATTATCATAGTGAAGCACAAAAGAAACTCGCTTTTGAGACTAAAAATGCTTATCAAGGCGCGCTAACTAAAGCCAATTTTCCTAAAATTACCACGGAGATTGCGGCCTTAAAAAATTATGCAACGGCAGAGGAATACCACCAAGATTATTTGGTGAAAAATCCGAAGGGTTACTGTGCTTTGCGAGGCACCAGCGTGGCATACCCTGGATCCATGCGAATCTTTAAAGCGGCAGAAAAACCATTGAATCCCAAGTCACTTAACTTTGATCGGCAAATTATTGTTTTCGAAAGTGATGATTGCCAATACTGCCAAATATTTAAGCGAGATTTTCTAAAAAATTGGAATAATAAAACGGCGATAATCACAACCCATAGCACGAAACCACCAGAGGGCTGGAAATTAAAAGAAACGCTTTTTGCCACGCCTACTATAGTGATATTTGAGAATGGCAAAGAAGTATCTCGATATACGGGTTACAACGGTGATAAAAAGCGATTTTTGAAATGGTTGGGCTCTTGAAAATATCAGGTTAATATCTAGCTGCATCATTATAACTTCCTAAAATCTGTTTCCGTCAGTTGGTAAGTCACTATCGATATTTAAAACTCTTGATAATAAAAGCGAAAATTGTATTAGCGTCATTAAATCAGTCTAGAACACTATTCCTGCAAACCCACAGAATCTGAACATAAACTATACTCGTAGAAGTATACTAACTATTAGAGTTTAAATAGTATCTACCACTCCATGGATGAATCACGTATTATCACGCCCAAATAAATTCAGATATAAGGGATACAAATGCTAACCGATTATCGAAAACACAGTGAAGAACGCCTAGCTCAAGGCATTCCACCACAACCATTAAGTGCAGAACAAACAGCTTCCTTAGTTGAGCTATTAAAATCCCCTCCTGCGGGTGAAGCTGATTTTATTCTTGATCTTTTAATCAATCGTATCCCTGCTGGAGTCGATGAAGCAGCGTATGTAAAAGCGGGATTTCTCGCAGCGATTGTAAAAAGCGAAACATCATCCCCCATAATTGATAAGAAAAAAGCAACTGAGCTTTTGGGTACCATGCTGGGTGGTTACAATATTGCTCCATTAATAGATGCTTTAGATGATAGTGACGTTGCTGAGACCGCAGTAACTGCACTGTCTCACACTTTATTAATGTTTGATGCTTTCCATGATGTCAAAGAAAAATCAGATGCTGGCAATACTCATGCTAAGCAGATTCTAGAATCATGGGCGGCAGGTGAATGGTTCACCTCTAACCCCGAGCTAGCTGAAAAAATTACTGTAACCGTCTTTAAAGTAAATGGTGAAACCAATACTGATGATCTCTCCCCAGCACCTGATGCTTGGTCACGACCTGATATTCCACTACACGCTAATGCCATGCTTAAAATGGCTCGTGATGAAATTGTGCCAGATGAACAAGGTGAATTAGGGCCCTTAAAATTAATCGAAGAACTTAAAGAAAAAGGTTTCCCGTTAGCGTATGTAGGCGATGTTGTCGGTACGGGGTCTTCTAGAAAATCAGCCACTAACTCCGTGCTTTGGCATATGGGTGATGATATTCCATTCATTCCTAACAAGCGGGAAGGTGGTTATTGTTTTGGTACGAAAATTGCCCCCATTTTCTTCAACACCATGGAAGATGCTGGCGCATTGCCAATCGAAATGGATGTTTCCAGTATGAAAATGGGCGATGTGATTGATGTTTACCCATACGAAGGCGTAGCAAAGAGCCATGAAACTGGCGAAGTCATCTGTGAATTTGAATTAAAAACACAGGTGATTTTAGATGAAGTACGCGCCAACGGTCGTATTCCGCTCATTATTGGTCGAGGATTAACGCACCGGGCTCGCGAAGCATTGGGGCTTGATCCTTCTGATTTGTTCCGCGTACCTGTTGATCCAGAAGACACGGGTAAAGGCTATACCCTTGCACAAAAAATGGTAGGCAAAGCGTGTGGTATGAAAGGTGTTCGACCTGAAATGTACTGCGAGCCTAAAATGACCACAGTCGGCTCACAAGACACCACCGGCCCAATGACCCGTGATGAACTTAAGGATTTAGCCTGTTTGGGTTTCTCCGCTGATTTAACCATGCAGTCTTTTTGCCACACTGCCGCTTATCCTAAGCCGATTGATGTGAAAACTCATCATAATTTACCTGATTTTATTCGAACCCGTGGTGGTGTATCGCTTCGCCCTGGAGATGGCATTATTCACTCTTGGTTAAACCGCATGTTGCTTCCAGATACGGTCGGCACAGGTGGAGATTCACATACGCGCTTCCCTATAGGTATTTCCTTTCCAGCAGGTTCTGGTTTAGTGGCTTTTGGTGCTGCAACAGGGGTTATTCCGCTGGATATGCCGGAGTCGGTTTTGGTTCGCTTTAAAGGTGAAATGCAATCAGGTATTACCTTGCGTGACTTGGTTAATGCGATTCCTTATGCTGCGATTCAGGCGGGATCATTAACGGTTGATAAAAAAGGCAAGAAGAATGTTTTCTCGGGTCGTGTATTAGAAATCGAAGGTTTACCTGATCTGAAAATTGAACAAGCCTTTGAATTATCCGATGCCTCGGCTGAGCGTTCAGCATCTGGTTGTACCATCAAACTAAATAAAGAGCCGATCATTGAGTACATCAATTCAAATATAGTAATGCTTAAGTGGATGATGTCAGAAGGCTACGGCGATGAACGTACTATTCAACGCCGTATTGATGATATGCAAGCTTGGTTAGATAATCCCGTTCTTTTAGAAGCCGATGAGGATGCTGAGTACGCCGAAATCATTGAAATCGACTTAAATGAAATCAAAGAGCCATTACTCGCTTGCCCGAATGATCCTGATGATATTAAAACGCTATCTGAAATTACCCGTTCGGGAGATGTCGCAGTACAAGAAGTATTCATTGGATCATGTATGACCAACATCGGTCACTTCCGCGCAGCGGGTAAACTTCTCGAAAAAGTCGATGGTGCTGTACCTACTCGCTTATGGATTGTGCCACCCACTAAAATGGATGAAGCTCAACTGATCGAAGAAGGTTATTACAATATTTTTGGAACAGCTGGCGCTCGCACCGAAATGCCTGGTTGTTCACTCTGCATGGGAAATCAGGCGCGTGTTGCACCGAAAAGTACCGTGGTTTCAACTTCTACTCGTAACTTCCCTAATCGTTTAGGTGATGGGGCTAATGTTTATTTAGCCTCGGCTGAATTATCGGCAATTACTTCGATTTTGGGTAAACTCCCCACGGTTGAAGAGTACATGGAATACGCTGCCGATTTGAATACCATGGCGGATGATATTTATCGTTACCTTAACTTTAATGAGATTAAGAGCTATCAAGATGCGGCTGAGAAGGTGATTCCTATTATTGAAGTTGCTTCTTAAGACTCACCAAGAGCCAAGAAGTACGCAGGGTATCGCGAAGCGAGACCCAGTGATATAGGTTAAGACTTCGTGGGTATTTTATGGGACTTGATCAGAGGTCCCTTAAGGGTTAGAGTAAAAAAACACCGAAAAGTGGGGGGGTGTACTTCTCGACCATTACAATTTCGAGATATTCTTTTTAATGATCTTTAGCAAACCTTTCATTCGCTTTATTAGCTTTACATCGTTATCTTGCAACTTACCAGCCTCACCAGGGTTGTAACACAATTCAGAATACAAATTAGTAAACGCATTAATATCACCCGCAAGACTAGGCAATTGTGCTGATGCCATTCGGCTGAAGTCTTCAGGTGCATCTGATAACTCTCTTGCAACTCCCTTTTTCTCCAACAGCTTACAAAAACGACGAT
>CAYTRF010000032.1:0-8646 GCA_964440065.1 uncultured Cocleimonas sp.
TGATGATGAATAATTATTTTATGTTGGCTTAATTCTTAATCAGAGCTTCCTTAAAAAAAACAGATGAAAGTAATGGTTACTAATCGTTATAAGTACACCCCCCCACTTTTCCTTGTTTTTCTCACAAAGCAAGAGACTAATCAGTATCAATAGAGGCGGGAATATCCTTTAAACGGGTTTTAACATCCATGTTTTGTGCGCGATGACGCAATACGTGATCCATTAAGGTAAGGGCTAAATGTGCTTCACAGATAGGAGTAGCACGAATACCAACACAAGGATCATGGCGACCTTTGGTAATTATCTCCACAGCTTCGCCGTCTAAATTTACCGTTCTACCGGGTAATCTCAAACTTGATGTTGGTTTAAAAGCGGTATGAACAATCACATCCTGACCAGATGAAATACCGCCTAAAATACCACCCGCATTATTCCCATCAAACCCCTCTAAGGTTATTTCATCACGATGGACAGAACCTTTTTGGGTGATTGATTCAAAACCTGCACCAATTTCAACACCTTTAGCTGCATTAATACTCATCATCGAATGCGCAATTTCAGCATCTAAACGATCAAAAATTGGCTCGCCTAAACCTGGTGGAACACCCGTTGCAATGGTAGTGATTTTAGCACCAACAGATTCGCCTTCTTTTCTTAAGGCATCCATATACGTTGCCATTTCCTCAACTTTAGATTCATCGGGGCAGAAAAAGGGGTTGGTTTCAATAACCGACCAATCTACCGTTTCGGCTTTTATTGGGCCTAATTGAGATAAATATCCTTTAATTTCAATATTGTATCTTTCTTTCAAATATTTCTTAGCAACCGCACCTGCGGCAACGCGCATGGCGGTTTCACGAGCAGATGAGCGACCGCCACCACGATAATCACGGTGCCCGTATTTTTTGTAATAAGTGTAATCCGCGTGACCTGGGCGGAATCTATCCATAATCTCGCTGTAGTCTTTGGAGCGTTGATCAGTATTGTGAATAATTAATGCAATCGGCGCACCTGTGGTTTTTCCTTCAAACACTCCCGAAAATATTTTCACTTCATCTGCTTCTCGGCGTTGCGTGGTGTGTCGGCTAGTGCCAGGTTTACGACGATCCAAGTCTCCTTGAATATCATCTTCTGATAATTCCATTCCTGGAGGGCAGCCATCTACGATACAACCAATGGCAAGCCCATGACTTTCTCCAAAGGAGGTTACTGTGAATAATTTTCCGTAAGTATTTCCTGACATAAAGCGTTAAAACCAAGCTTTTTTAAAAAAACGAGTATAACCTAATTAAAAAGCACACCCCCCCACTTTTCCGTGTTTTTTTTATAGGGATCTTTGCACCTAATAGATGATTTTTAACGTAGTTATTTGCTAAAGTATCGTTTTGCTAAAGTACTCGTTGCTAATGTATTCGGCTAATATTCAAACTTCTGATGAAATGGAATTCACATGAAACTACTCTCACTGCTTTCTAAAGTATTATTGTTATTAATGGTTACGGTTTCAATACATGCCAATGACTTAAAAAACCACTCATCACCTTATTTGGCATTACATGGTGATGACCCTGTTAACTGGATGGAGTGGGGCGATGAAGTCATTCAAAAAGCCAAGAAAGAGAATAAGTTACTGCTGGTTTCTATCGGTTATTTTTCTTGTCATTGGTGTCATGTGATGCAGCGTGAAAGCTATTCTGATAAAGATATCGCCAAACAATTAAACAAAAATTATATATCGGTAAAAGTTGATCGCGAATTAAACCCTGTTTTAGATAAACGCCTGATTGAATTTGTACAAGTGACGACGGGTTCTGCGGGCTGGCCGCTTAATGTTTTTCTCACACCTGACGGTTATCCTCTAGTCGGCGCAACTTATATGACACCAAAGCATTTTTCATCTGTTTTAAAACAGCTAGATAAAAAGTGGGCGGAAGAGCAAAGCTCACTTGAAAAACAGGCAAAGGAAATGTCCGTAACGCTTAATGCTATGTTACAAAAGCAAGAAGAACAGGTAACAGGGAATACCTTCGAGAAATTATCCAGCCAATTTGTAGCCACTGCCATGCAATATGCTGATACCTTACAAGGTGGTTTTGGGCAACAACGCAAGTTCCCACAAATCCCTCAGCTATGGGCATTGCTGAAATTAAATAAGCAAAAAAAGAGTAAAGAAGCCGATAAATTCTTACAGTTTACTTTAGATCAAATTGCACAAAAAGGATTGCATGATGAAGTAGCCGGCGGCTTTTATCGTTATACAACTGACCCTGATTGGGAAATCCCCCATTTTGAAAAAATGATTTATACCAATGCCATGATGCCACTTTTATACTTTGATGCGGCGGAGCAATATAATAATGAGGCTTATAAGAAAGTCGCTTTAGAAACCATTCAGTACTTAAAAGATGAAATGCTGGGAAATAGCAATGCCTATATTGCGAGTTTATCGGCGGTTGACAATAAGGATGAAGAAGGGGGTTATTACCTTTGGCAGCAGGAGGAGTTGAAAAAAGTTCTATCAGATGATGAGTTGAAAATGGCCAATGCCTATTGGAATTTAAATCGCCCTGATGAACTACCCGCTGGTAATTTACCACGACAGGAATTAACTATTGATGAGCTTGCAAAGAAGTTCAATAGAAGTCTTCAGGAGACTACAAGCGCAATAGCAAAGCTCAAAAACAAACTCAAACAGCATAGAAATAAAACACGTGTTATCCCCAAAGATACGAAATTATTAGCAGGGATGAATGGGCTTGTTTTGTCTGCTTTTTCTAAGGGATTAAAATATGATAAATCCTTAAAAAATACGGGAGACGAACTCTCACAGTTTTTAATAAATTTATGGGATGGTAAAAAACTTAGAAAATCAGCTGCTAATGCAAAACGAGGTACGCTCTATGATTATGCCGCCGTTTCGTGGGGCTTAAGCAAATGGGGAATAGCTTCAAATAACGCACAAGCAAAGCAAATAGGAAAAGCCATCGCACAAGCGGCGTGGCAGAGATTTTATATTGATAATAGCTGGGTAGAGAACCCTGATAGTTTGCTACCCAAAGGCATCGAACTAGCGCATATTTCTGATAGTGCTTTAATCTCTGCTGAGGCTTTATTGTTAGAGGCTAGTTTTTTATCTTTGGATAAAGAACTTATTGCTAAAGCGAATAAGGTTTTAAGTATTATCACCCGATCATTAGAAACTGATATTTTTGGTCATGCTTCACTTTTAAGCATAAAAAAACCCACTAAATAAGTAGTGGGTTTTTTAGATGACTCAAGAGTCTGAGATCTGGTAACTAATTAATTATGGAGTATCTACATAGTTAAATATTAACTCTTGAGGCAGTCCTTTTGGTGTAGTTACCGTTAGTTTAATCAAGCCATTTTCGACAACGGTAGGATCCTTATCTTTCAGTAATAATGCCATTGTAAACACACCTGTCGCATTACTATTTGGGACTTCAGAATTTCCTAATACTATCTCAGCTTCATCAGAACTTGATGATATTGTAGTACCTGCTGGAGGAATCTGATTATTTCGTGACCCTGAAACTTCTACCGTATAGTTAATACCGTTTTGAAGCGTAGTCACAATTGTGCCAGATGAATCCTTAATCACTACATTTTGGCTAACTTCTGCAAGGATTAGATCGATAGAAGTGTAAATGTCTTTTAAGTTGCTGCCCGATGCACATTGGCTTGTATGCTCACAAGCTAAGCCCGTGTAATTACCATTCTTAGGATTACGAACACCATCACCATTAAAGTCAAGGAATGGCTCTAAACCAGCATCAAAGATTCCATTTTCATTAAAGTCCTCGAATGCTTCTCCTTTATCAGAGTTGGCGTCGAATAAGTCACCATCATCAAAGATTCCGTTGCTATTTGTGTCGGTGAACGATTCCTCACCAATAACAGCAGCAGTGATGGTACTTCTTCCATCATCAGCATAAGCTATGACGCCAGGAGGGGTTATACCTAAGCTTCTTGGGTCAGAGCTTGTCCAAGTTACAACACATGCACCATTTGTCGTTTGACAAGATGGTTGAATCTGTCCAAGTTCTGTATAGAACGCAACCGATGTTCCATCTGGAACTGGGTTATTGTATCGGTCAGACGCAAACATATTGACATTAACCGTTTCGCCATCAAAGTCCCAAGCAGATGGATTTAATGTTGATAATGTTAACGACAAGCTGTTTTGATCTGCTATACCTGTTGAAATAACAACTTGAGATGACTCAGAAGATAAAGTATTACCGCCTAATGTAATCGATGCTCGAACACGAACACTGGTATGAACTGTACCTGCTTGTAAGATTGCTTTTGCAAAACCTTGACTGTCTGTTTTTACAGATGTTGATGTTAATCTAGTGCCACCAACACTGGATGTTAGTTCAAAACTAACATCTTCATTTGCAATCGGATTACCCACATCATCTTTAACTAAGAAGGTAACTGTTGAAGTATGTTGTAATCCAGGAGCACTCATTCCTTGTAATAAAATAGTTTGAGGCTCTGCTCCAACATATTCTACAGCACCTAGTACAACATCTGGGTCAGTTGTACCTGAGCCTACTGTTACCACAGTAACCGTTCTTGTTAGGGTTGATTGGTTTCCAGCAGCATCAGTAGCTGCGTATATTAGTGTGTAAGTTCCTAATACTGAAGAATTTACATCACCTGTAATTGTTACATCAATAACACCATCGACAACATCAATTGCATTTGCACCAGGGTCGGTGAAGGCAGTACCTTGTTCAATATTGATTGATGAACTACCATTTAAGGTAAGTATGGGTGCTTCGGTATCGTTTGAGACAGCTGGCACATCATCTTGATAGAACAACGGTGTCTCAACACCATCAACAGTTAGAGTGATAAAGAAGCCTGAATCATCAGTAGCGGTATCTTTATCAAATAATTTGAAAGTATTTGCTGGGCCTTCAGTAATATCTACAACGGATGATTCTATGGTGAAACCTTCACTAGAAACTTGATTGCCTAGCGCATCAACAAACTGAGCTGTGTACCAAACATCATGTATTAATGTTGATACAGGGGCTTTTGTAACTGCATTAACAATTTGTGCCACGATAGGCGTATCAAATGTAGCATTATCATCAAAACAACTGTTAGAAATACCATAAGGGCTGATCGCATTAGGGACGCCTACTTCCACATCAGTTACATCATCAGCAGCAATGGGTAATACCAGATCAGTGTATTCGACAAACTCTGTGCCTTCTACCAGTGTAGTGGCTGAGATAGTTTGCTTAGACCATAAAGCTCTACTCTTTGGATAAACAATTTCAACTAAAATTTTACCCTGATCATCAGTAACGCCAGAGCCTGTAATAGCAGCATCGTGAGTTGGCTCAAGTGTGCCGTTATTATTAAGGTCTTCCCCAGCATCTAAGTTTCCATCTTTATCAAAATCTTCCGATAAACATTCAGGTGCTGTCAAATATTGTACCCATCTATCTGCTTCGCCATCACCATCAGTATCAACAACTCGCATAAAACCTTTGTAGTAATGGGTAGGAGTGATTGTAAATGAAATTGCTTGTTCATTAATTGGATTACCTGCGCTATCGGTTACGATTACGCCGTACTTTTTAACATAGAAAATTTCATCCGTAGCGACTAGTTGGTCGTTGCCGAGCACAATACGCAGTGCATCACCGCCAACCGTTAAGAAAACTTCATCTTCGGCAATAGAGAACCCTTGGATAAAGGTTTTAATTACCACGCCATCTTTAGCACTTGATGAGTTACCCGCGATATAAGAAACCGATGCTCTGCCTAATGAGTCCGTTACTGCTGTTGATGCGCTTAACACACCATCAACCGTATCATTAAGACGAAAGTCAATGGTCTTATTCTTAACAGGGTTGTCGTTAATATCACGAATTTTTGCAATAATCGTACTGGAGCCATTTGGTGTAATAAGTGAAGGATCAGCCTGTGTATTTAAATAAGCAGGAGTGGTAGCAACAAACTCCTTATTAAGTGAAGTTGATAAACCTGTTGCTGTGGTTGCTGAAATAACTGTTTGTCCCGCTGTAGGAGATGAAATAATAAACGATGCTCTACCAGATGAGTCTGTTGTCACCGTTGGATTGGCTATATTACCTCTAGTGGCACTAATCGTTACTAATTTATTGGCCTGAGGAACCCCTGAAACCGTCCAAGCAACCGTAATTGTCTGAGGTGAATTAATATTAATCTCATCAGAGGTACTTGTTACTGAACTTAGTTCAAATTCATCAGCGGATATAGTGATGTCTTTTTCATATTCAACACCTAAAACCGTTGCCTTTAAAGTATCTGTTCCGCCTACTCCTCTTAGAGTAAATGAAATTTCACCATTCTGATCCGTTTGATCATTAGCAGCACTAGTAATAGTAATGGTATTTCCTGCTGTCGAGATAAGAGCAACAGGTTCAAATGCAATGGCTTTGTTCGAACTATCTTTTAACTTTAAAACATAAGGAACATCTTTATTCAAAACGATAGAATCAGGACCATCAATAGTCACCGTCGTACCGATTACATCAATAGTAATAGATTTGGATTGATTCCCAGAATTGGCTATAACCGTTAAGGTTCTGTTTTCAGGGTCGCCAGGAGTAAGCGTTGCAGTTACAACAGATCCTGTCGCATCGCCTGTTGTTATTGTTGCACCGTTATCAACTGCAAAAGTAATATCAGCATTAGAGATCGCATTGTTATTCGCATCTTTAGCTGTTGCTGAAAGAGTGATAGGGCTTGAACCATCAGAAGGTATAACTCTAGAACTTGCACTGAATTCTAAGTCCGCTGCTTGCCCATCACCTCGCTCCGTTACAATAATTTGAACGGTCTTGGATATGGTTCCTGCGGTCGCTGTTACGGTTAATATCGTTCCTGGTACTGCGCCATTGGACGTTAATACCGCTGAATTATCAGTAACAACCAGTGTTGCATTATTATCAACAGAGAAGGTAACTTCCGCATCTGAAATGGCACTATTAGCTTCATCTTTAACGATTGCCGTTATATTCACTGAGCTTGTTGCAGTTAAGCCTAAAGTATCTACCTGCAAATCAATCGAGCTAAATAACTCTTCACTTGTTTTTCCACCTTCTTGCGTCGTATTACCGCTACCGCTAGCTCCCTCTCCAAAATTTCCTGCTCCACCACAAGACGCTAACGCAATGGCGATGGCGAGAGGAGAAACTATTTTAACGAAACGAGATGAAATCAACATTGGAATACCCTTTTTTATAGTTATTTTTTTTTAAGCAATTTGCTATTTCTGTATTAATAATTATTTTTATATACGCTCATTCTAATTTTTGTACCGTGTTTCTGTCAAGAAAGCCCCCTTATTATCAGACTAGTGGTACGAGTTAATCGTATTTAGATCAAAAGAGACCTTTGCACGAATCAGATGACGAGTAAAAATGGCTAAAAATTCACTGCTTTTCGTTGGAAAACTTGCTAATAACCCGTTATTAGCTTCATTTTTCGCCTCAATCAGTAAAATTTTAGCCCATTTTAGCGAGCTTACCATTTGCTTTTTAAATGGATAACTCAGCCGAACGAAGTGAGACAATAGCTTTAGCTGACCCACAGGGTGAGGCGTAGCCGAATAATTATTAGAGCTTGCCGTTTCTTTCGCCACTGACTCGTGCAAAGGTCTCAATAAATAAGGTCATCCCCCCACTTGAATGATAGCTCGTTTTGTTGTTTAAAAACGATACTAGAATTTATGCAGAGCTCACCTCATTTTTTTATTTTTATTTGGGTATTAATAATTATGACGCAGGTGTATTTCTAATGAATATTTCTGAATTCACTAATCACAGGTGCGTGATCAGAGGGTCTTTCCCAGCCACGAGGCTCTGGATCAATATAACTAGCGGTACATTGTTCGCTAAGTAAGTTGCTTGATAACACCAAATCAATGCGTAATCCCATATTTTTATCAAAACCCCCGCTGCGATAATCCCACCAGCTGTAGGTTTGATCTTCTTGTTCAAATAATCGAAAAGAGTCTGTAAAACCAATGTCTTTAATTTTTTGTAGCGCATCTCGTTCAGGCGTTGAGCACAAGATACGCTCATGCCAAGATTTTGGATTGTGTACATCACGATCATCAGGGGCAATATTAAAATCGCCAAGAATAACAAATTTATGATATTGCTTAGCTTGTTGTTCTATCCATGCCGTAACTTTTTCTAACCAATCGAGTTTGTAGGCAAACTTTTCCGAACCAACCGACTCACCATTTACAACATACAAATCTAAGATGCGTATACCATTAATGGTAGCGGCAAGAATACGCCGTTGCGGGTCATCCAAATTGGGTAAATCCATCACCACATCTTCGATCAAATAGTCTTCTTTACAAAGAATAGCAACACCGTTATAGGTTTTTTGCCCAGAAAAAACCACTTGGTATCCTGCTTCCTGAATTTCCTGCAACGGAAAATTTTCATCAATGGTCTTGGTTTCTTGCAAAACCAAAATATCAATATTAGTTTTTTTACTGAGTGTTTTATTTATGATGGAAGTATATAGCTCTATCATTTTCATATGTCCAAATATGGAAGCACCTATCGCTATAGACCTACTAGAGTCTTGAGTTAATACATCTAA
>CAYTRF010000033.1:0-8624 GCA_964440065.1 uncultured Cocleimonas sp.
GTAGCCTCTCTTTTATTCAACTGATTATTATTTTGATTTTAATTTATCTTTATACAACGTAATTCACCCAAATCATCTCCGCACCAATTTCGAGCATTCGGGTTAATAATGCACCGTAATCGTGAGTATAAAAAAATAGACAGTGTTTAAGTAATTGATAAATATCAAATTCCCAGTTTGGCACGATTTGTGCTTTGTATGTGATCGTACAACCCCAATTACATTAAGGAGAACACTAAATGAAATTTAATTTCAAGAGCATGCTTGCAGGGACATTAATGTTAAGCACGGCATTATTATCAAGCCCCGCTTTTTCAGCGTCACATGAGAAAAAAGATACTATCAAAGTCGGTGTATTACATTCACTATCAGGCACTATGGCGATCAGTGAAACAACACTGAAAGACACCATGCTAATGTTGATCGAACAACAAAATAAAAAAGGGGGTCTTCTAGGTAAACAGTTAGAAGCCGTTGTTGTTGACCCTGCTTCAGATTGGCCATTATTTGCTGAAAAAACACGCGAGCTTATCTCGAAAGAAAAAGTAGATGCGATTTTCGGTTGTTGGACTTCGGTTTCACGTAAGTCTGTCCTTCCTGTTCTTGAAGAGCTAAACGGTTTACTGTTCTACCCTGTTCAGTACGAAGGTGAAGAGTCTTCTAAGAATATTTTCTACACAGGTGCTGCGCCAAATCAACAGGCGATTCCTGCGGTTAATTACTTGATGGATGAAATCAAAGTTAAGCGTTGGGTTCTTGCAGGTACAGATTACGTTTATCCACGTACTACTAACAAAATATTAAAAGCATACTTAATCTCGAAAGGTGTAGCTGAAGAAGATATTATGATCAACTACACTCCATTCGGACATTCTGATTGGCAGTCAATCGTATCTGATATCAAAAAGTTTGGTTCGACAGGCAAGAAGACTGCTGTTGTTTCAACTATCAATGGTGATGCAAACGTACCTTTCTACAAAGAGCTAGGAAACCAAGGTATTTCATCTGAAGATATTCCTGTTGTTGCATTTTCAGTAGGTGAAGAGGAGCTTTCGGGTCTTGATACTAAGCCTCTAGTAGGTCATCTTGCTGCATGGAACTACTTTATGAGTGTTGAAAGTAAAGAGAACGAAGAGTTCATCAAAACTTGGCAGACATTCATCAAAGACAAGAAGCGTGTCACTAATGATCCTATGGAAGCACACGTCATTGGCTTTAGAATGTGGGTAAAAGCTGTAGAGAAAGCTGGCACAACGGATACAGATAAAGTTATCGACGCAATGATTGGTATTGAAGTGCCAAACATGACGGGTGGTACGGCTAAAATGTTAAAGAACCATCACTTAACAAAGCCTGTTCTTATCGGTGAAATTCAAGAAGACGGTCAGTTTGATGTGGTCTGGCAAACAGACGGCGAAATAGCTGGTGATGCATGGTCTGACCATCTTGAAGGCAGTAAAGATCTAATCTCTGATTGGACTGATCCAGTAAGGTGTGGAAATTTCAATACCAAAACTAAGAAATGTTTAGCTGCTGCTAAATAACTCTCTGAATACTTTTTTGCAAAAAAGAGCGGAAAAGTGGGGGGGTGTGCTTTATATTAACTAAATATGAAGTATATTCACTCTAGTGAGGGGTATTTCTATACCCCTCACTAATTTTATCCCTAACCCCAACTGTAAAGACTTATGGCATTTTTCTTAAAGAAAAATAGAATTATTATTCTCTCAATCTTTTTTCTTAGCTTCTTTAGCCTATTTTTTTCAGCTAATAGCTATGCAGAAAAAACCAATTCACAACACAAGAATTCAGAGCCGTTCAGCCAAGCCCTAGAGCTATTGCAATCCAAAAGCTATAAGAAAAAAGAGCAAGCAATAGGTCAGCTTGTTACCACTAAGGATGAACGTGTTCAATCCATTTTAGAGGCGATGCTAAAAGCACGACTCTTTTTTACCAAAGATACTAAAACCACCGTTATCGGCATTAAGAATGACGATGGTTTTGCACTCACCAGCGTGATAGGTCAAAAAGATTTAGGCACTTTGGCTAAATCAAAGCTTAAAAGAATAAAAGTGAATAATAAATTGCGTGGGATTTTACGCGCGTCAATCGCAATTTTAAGCCTGAACAGCCCCGATGCTAGTAAGCGTCTCTCAGCAGTTAAACAAATGTTCGGGAAAACAAATAAAGCGGGCATTGCAGGCTTACAAGAACATCTTAAAACAGAAAAAGATGAAAAAGTTCGTGTCGAAATTGAAACACTAATCAGTATTAATGCTTTAAAAACAGGTGATAAGAAAACCCAACTTACGGCAATTGAGGCCTTATCAAATAACTTAAATTCCGAAACCAAGAATGCATTAGAAAACTTAAAAGTCAGTGATGACCCAGAGATTGCCAGTGCTTCACTCGCTGCATTAAAAAATATTGATGCCAAACTGAAGTTCTATGGGAAAATAAATACGGTCTTTTTTGGTTTAAGCCTTGGCTCTGTGTTGGTTCTTGCCGCAATTGGTTTAGCAATCACTTTCGGTGTGATGGGCGTTATCAATATGGCGCACGGTGAGTTGATTATGCTCGGTGCTTATACCACTTACGTGATTCAACAAATTATGCCAAATCATATAGGCATGTCTTTAGTGATTGCCGTGCCTGCCGCCTTTGTTGTCTCCGGATTGGTTGGCATACTGATAGAACGGCTGGTTATTCGGCATTTATACGGGCGGCCTTTGGAGACATTACTGGCAACTTTTGGCATCAGTTTAATTTTACAGCAAGCTGTAAGAAGTGTGTTTTCACCACTCAATCGCGCTGTAGAATCCCCATCATGGATGTCGGGTTCATTAGAAATTAATCCAGCACTCTCATTAACCTATAATCGCCTCTATATTATTATATTTTGTCTTATTGTATTTGCTTTACTCTACCTTATTATCAAAAGGACCTCATTGGGTTTAAGTGTTCAAGCTGTTTCACAAAACCGTTCAATGGCGCGCGCTATGGGAATCCGCGCTAGCCGTGTGGATGCGCTTACCTTTGGCTTAGGTTCGGGTATCGCAGGCATTGCGGGTGTGGCTTTATCACAACTAACCAATGTTGGCCCAAATATGGGACAGGCCTACATTATCGACTCCTTTATGGTGGTCGTGTTTGGTGGTGTGGGTAACTTATGGGGCACGTTGATTAGTGGCTTTAGCTTGGGCATCGCCAATAAATTCATGGAACCATGGGCAGGCGCAGTACTGGCAAAAGTATTTGTATTGGTCTTTATTATCCTCTTTATACAGAAACGACCTCGTGGACTATTCCCGAAAAAAGGTCGAGCAGCGGAGGATTAAGCCATGTTTAGACTATTACAAGGCGACCGTGGCGGGCAGATTTTTCTGGCATTGTTAACCGTACTGGCAGTACTCATACCCATACTTAATTTGGGTATGCCTGAAAGTAGCCCCTTTCATGTATCAACTTTCACTGTAACGCTATTAGGTAAGTATCTTGCCTTTGCTCTTTTGGCGCTTTCGGTTGACTTGGTTTGGGGTTATATGGGAATCCTCAGCCTTGGACATGGTGCGTTCTTTGCCCTCGGCGGTTACGCGATGGGCATGTATTTAATGCTTCAAATCGGTGATCGCGGCGTATATGGAAATCCTGATTTACCTGATTTTATGGTATTCCTAAACTGGAAAGAGATTCCGTGGTTTTGGCACGGTTTTGATAATTTCTGGTTTGCAATGATTATGGTAGCCCTTGTCCCAGGATTGTTAGCTTTTGTTTTTGGCGCTCTGGCATTTAGATCACGCGTAACAGGTGTTTATCTTTCGATTATCACCCAAGCACTTACCTATGCTTTATTACTAGCATTTTTTCGTAATGAAATGGGCTTTGGTGGTAATAACGGCCTAACGGATTTTAAAGATATTTTAGGCTTTAGCTTGCAAGCAGATAGCACTCGAATTGCTTTATTTATAGCCTCCTCTATAGCATTAGCATTAGGCTATTTATCCTGTCGAGCCATTGTTACTTCGCGCCTTGGACGAGTCGCTGTAGCGATACGAGACTCAGAAGATCGCGTGCGTTTTATTGGCTATCGTGTCGATCATATCAAGCTTGCTATTTTCACTTTCTCAGCCGTTTTAGCGGGTATTGCAGGTGCTTTATACGTTCCTCAAGTGGGTATTATTAATCCAGGAGAGTTTTCACCGATTCGCTCCATTGAATTAGTAATATGGGTTGCTATCGGTGGTAGAACGACACTTTATGGCGCGGTACTGGGTGCATTTATCGTTAATTATTCTAAAACCTATCTCACGGGTGTTGCGCCTGAAACATGGTTATTTGCACTTGGAGCCTTATTTGTTTTTGTGACACTTTATCTTCCTAATGGCATTGTTGGTTTATTAAGGAGAAAGCAGGCATGAGAGCACTAGAAAAATTTCGTGAAACAATGCGCCGTGACCAAGTCTTCGATATTGTCAATAAGCAAGATTATTCAGAAGTCGATACCAGTCATGGACAAATTCTCTATGTTGAGGATGTCACCGTTTCATTTGATGGTTTTAAAGCCATTAATGAGTTGAATTTTTATATTGATGTCGGTGAGCTACGTTGCATGATAGGCCCTAATGGTGCGGGTAAAACCACCATGATGGATATCATTACGGGCAAAACAAAGCCAGACAAAGGATCGGTTTGGTTTGGGCAAAGTATCAATTTACTAAAAATGACGGAACCCGAAATTGCACAGGCAGGCGTAGGACGAAAATTCCAAAAACCCACCGTGTTTGAACATCACAATATCTTTGAAAATCTTGAAATGGCAATGGCAGGTAACAAAGGAGTCTGGGCGACTTTCACTGCAAAAATATCTAGCGAACAACATGACCACATTATGAGTGTCATGGATACTATCGGCTTAACAGAGCAATCTACTAAACGTGCTGGCGCATTATCACACGGTCAAAAACAGTGGTTAGAAATTGGCATGTTGCTGATGCAAAACCCTAAATTATTATTAGTGGATGAACCTGTCGCAGGAATGACGCATCAAGAAATGGATAAAACAGGCGAACTATTAACTTCTCTTGCAGGAGAACATTCCGTCGTTGTAGTAGAGCACGACATGGATTTTGTACGTTCTATTGCCAAAAAAGTTTCGGTATTACATCAAGGTAGTATTCTTGCCGAAGGTACAATGGACGAAGTACAAAATAATCAAAAAGTAATTGAGGTGTACCTTGGCGAATAACATTTCAAATAAAGAAACAAATCAGGAAAACTCAATATTACAAGTCAGTTCTCTTAATCAATTTTATGGGGAAAGCCACACTCTTTGGGACTTGGACTTGTCGGTTATTAAAGGAAAATGCACCGTATTAATGGGGCGTAATGGTGTGGGTAAAACCACACTTCTACAATGCATTATGGGTTTACAGGACAGCCGAGATGGAACTATTCATTTTAATGGTCAAGATATCCAAAATGAAATCGCTGAAAAACGCGCAGGCATGGGTGTCGGTTATGTGCCACAGGGACGACAGATATTCCCACAACTAACCGTTGGGCAAAACTTAGAACTGGGTTTATTTGCACGAAAAGACAAGATCAAGAAAATACCCGAATTTATTTTTGAGTTATTCCCCGTTTTAAAAGAAATGATTGGTCGCCGTGGCGGTGATCTCTCAGGTGGTCAACAACAACAACTTGCTATTGGACGTGCTTTGGTAATCGACCCTAAAATACTTATTTTGGATGAGCCAACCGAGGGTATTCAACCCAATATCGTGCAACAAATTGGTGATATTATTACGCAGCTCAGCACAGAAATGGGTATTACTATTTTACTAGTAGAGCAAAAATTACCTTTTGCGCGTCGCGTGGGTGATCATTTTTGTATTATGGAGCGTGGTAAAAATGTTGCCACTGGGGAAATGAGTGAACTCAGCGATGAACTTGTTCAGAAATTCTTAACGGTTTAATGGAGAGTAATGTCTCACCCAAAAGATGATCAAAATAGCAACGGTTGGCAAGCTCATTTAGATTTGGGCTTTAAAGACGACTCAGTAAAAACTGTGCTCGCTAGTCGTTCTCAATCGGGCCCACTCACAGTGCAACGTCCCTTTTATCCCGAAGGAGATGTCTGCCACCTTTATCTATTACACCCTCCCGGCGGCGTGGTCGGTGGTGATAAATTGCATATAAATATTAGCCTAACGGATAATGCCAACGTGCTCATTACTACACCTGGGGCAACAAAATTTTATCGAAGTGGTAACTCTGAATCACTCGGTCTACTTGCAAAGCAACATCAACTTTTACATATCGCCAATGGTTGCGCTTTAGAATGGTTTCCACAAGAAAATATCTTTTTTGATAATACCCATACTCAATTAATCACACGAATTGAGCTTGAAAAAAATGCGCAGTTTATGGGCTGGGAAATTAATTGCTATGGAAGACCTGCTTCAAAAGAGTTATTTGAAAATGGAAAGGTATTAACGCGGTTAGAATTATTTCGTGATGATCTTCCAATAATATTAGATGCTTTATGCATCAATAATATGACAGATAACAACAGTGCGCTTATAAGTGCGACTAGTTTAAATGGTTATCCATGTTTTGGTACCTTTATCTGCACGCAAGCCACACCAGACTTACTTGATAAAGCTCGATTAGCGGTTAAAAATATTGATATTAAAAATGGCAATCAACAAATAGGCATCACTTTGATAGATGATATCCTTATTGCTCGCTGTCTTGGCCAGTTTGCTGAACAAGTCTCTACTACACTAAAACTAATTTGGTCAGCTTTGCGCCCCGAAGTTCTTAACCGAGATGCTTGTCACCCTCGTATTTGGTCTACATAATGATTAAAAAGTACACCCCCCCACTTTTCGATGATTTTTTGTACAAATGAAAACTTATTAAAAGAGAGAAATATGGATTTAACCCCAAGAGAAAAAGATAAACTACTTCTTTTCACGGCAGCTTTACTAGCAGAACGCCGCAAAGACCGTGGTGTGAAACTCAATCATCCTGAGTCGATAGCGTATATTAGCGCTGCCATTATGGAAGGCGCGCGTGATGGGAAAACGGTTGCGGAGCTAATGGGTTATGGTCAAACTTTATTGGCACGTGATGATGTAATGGATGGAATTGCTGAAATGATTCACGATATTCAAGTGGAAGCGACATTCCCTGATGGCACCAAGCTTGTCACCGTTCACAACCCTATTGTATAGGAGATGACCATGATTCCTGGAGAAATGATCGTAGCCGAAGCTGCTGATATTGAACTCAATGAAGGCAGAGAAACAATAGTGGTGAAAGTTGCCAATAGTGGTGATCGCCCCATCCAAGTTGGTTCACACTATCATTTTTATGAAACTAACCTTGCGCTTGAGTTTGAACGAAATAAAACGCTAGGCTATCGATTAGATATTCCTGCTGGTACAGCGGTTCGATTTGAACCAGGGCAATCACGCACTATTACGCTGGTAGAATACGCAGGTGAGCGTAAGGCTTATGGTTTTCGTGGTGATGTGATGGGTGCTATTGATAAAGTACAGGGAAGTAAAAAATGAGCAAGATTTCACGGCAAGCCTATGCCGAAATGTACGGCCCAACCACAGGTGACCGTTTACGTTTAGGTGATACCAAACTTTTCTTAGAAGTAGAAAAAGACTACACCACCTATGGCGACGAAGTTAAGTTTGGTGGAGGAAAAGTGATTCGTGATGGCATGGGACAAAGCCAGCGCGTATCTGCTGAAATTGCTGATGTCGTGATAACTAATGCCCTTATAGTGGATCATTGGGGTATTGTAAAAGCCGATATTGGTATTAAAAATGGGCGTATTTCAGGTATTGGTAAAGCAGGTAATCCCGATGTTCAGCCTAATGTTGATATTGTCATTGGCCCAGGGACAGAGGCAATTGCTGGAGAAGGACATATTGTTACGGCAGGCGGTATAGATGCTCATATCCATTTTATCTGCCCACAACAAATCGAAGAAGCCCTCATGTCAGGTGTAACCACCATGCTGGGTGGTGGAACAGGCCCAGCAACAGGTACAAATGCGACAACCTGTACCCCAGGCCCGTGGAATATACACCGCATGTTGCAAGCAGCCGAAGAATTCCCAATGAATTTAGGTTTTATGGGCAAGGGCAATGCCAGTTTACCAGAGGGCTTGCATGAGCAAGTCGAAGCGGGAGTCATGGGTTTAAAGTTACATGAAGATTGGGGAACCACACCTGCTTCTATCGACAACTGTTTAAATGTTGCTGAAGAACATGATATTCAAGTAGCTATTCATACCGATACCTTAAATGAATCAGGCTTCGTGGAAGACACTCTCGCCGCTTTTAAAGACCGTACCATTCACACTTTCCACACCGAAGGCGCAGGTGGCGGACACGCCCCTGATATTATAAAAGCCTGTGGCGAACTAAATGTATTACCATCATCGACGAATCCAACACGCCCTTACACCATTAATACGGTAGATGAGCATTTAGATATGTTAATGGTGTGTCATCATCTTGACCCCAGTATTGCCGAAGATGTAGCTTTTGCTGAATCACGTATCCGACGTGAAACAATCGCAGCTGAAGATATTTTGCATG
>CAYTRF010000034.1:0-8615 GCA_964440065.1 uncultured Cocleimonas sp.
AGCTTCATTTCCCGTCTCAATCAGTAAAATTTTAGCTCATTTTTTTTCGCCACTGACTCGTGCAAAAGGTCTCAGATTAATAATGAAAGTTGTAACAAAAAACATCGGAAAAGTGGGGGGGTGTGCTTTTATCTCCAGTCACCATGTTGATGATAGTTTTTACGAGATTTATATCAGAGACCTTATTAGATATCCCTTCAGCAAAACCATTTTAAAAATGCTTTGTTGTTGATATAGCGATGCTATACTCCGCTGGATGAAATTATGGATTTGCGATTAATGAGAATTTTTGTTTTACTCGGCGTCTTGCTACTGCTGACATCTTGCACAAACTTGCATCGAACCGTTACCGTGCCACAAAAGACATTTCAATATAATTACCAAGGCCCTTCACGAGTGATTATCAATTCTGACTTTGCCAAGCAACTCTCTTCTGGAGCAATAGGCAAAACGGTGAGAATGAAGCTTGGTAATAACGCTGTAGAAAATGTTAGATTAGGTCAAAATTATTATTCTGCCAGTGGGCATAATTGCCGACGATATACACTCCAGTCTAATTTTCAACGTTCGGCCTGTAAAATCAATGGTCGTTGGCACAACACCAGCCCAATCATAATTAGTAAGTAATCCATTTATGAAACTTCTTGGTTCAGCACTTTTTTGGTTATTTTTTGTCATTCCGATGGCAGTGGGTACAACCTATTATCTTAAATACGCAAGCGAACAATTTGAAGCGACTGCACATTTTACTATTGAAAAAAATGGTGCTACGCAGTCTGACCCATTAGGTGCCTTAACTGGCTTGCCGGGTAATGTTTCCTCGACTCGTGATGCTTTAATTATTAAAGACTTTATTGAATCCCGTGAAGCTATTGAGCGAACTAAAGGTGATTTTGATGTTAAGGCATTCTATGCCCGCGATGATAAAGATTGGCTATCGCGCTTAGAAGCAGAGGCGAGCATTGAAGATGTGGTTGAGTATTGGCAGGGCAAAGTAAATGTCGAATTCGATTCAGCCTCAGGTATTGTCAAGTTAAGCGTTTTGGCTTTTGAGCCAGAACAGGCTGTCGTAGTGATTAAGTCTATTTTGAAAGCCAGCGAGGATTTGGTGAATAACTTGTCCGAACAATCCAGACAAGATAGCTTAAAGTTTGCACGTAGAGAACTAGACTTTGCTGAAACCAATTTAAAAGAAGCGCGAATCAATATAAGAAAGTTTCGTGATAATGAGCAAACCATTAACCCTGAACACAATATAGCCGCCAGACTATCTTTGGTGTCTAGTCTTGAAGCCGATTTGGCGACAGCTGAAGCTAATTTACGTGGCTTGAGAGTGGCACTTCACGATAACGCACCTAAAGTTAAGTCAGCACGAAATAAAGTGTTTGCTTTGAAAAATCAGGTAAAAAAAGAACGTGCACGTAGCGTGCTAAACAATAATAAAAAAGGCAATTCAAAAACGATGGCGGCTCTCTTTGCAAAGCAAGAAGAGTTGTTAACCGAACAAGGTTTTGCTGAAAAAGCTTATGAATCAACGCTGCTGAATATGGAGAAAACGCGTATTGACGCAACACAACAACATCGTTATCTTGCGATGATTGTTCATCCTAAGCTCCCTGAAGAGGCTGCTAAGCCTAAACAGCCTCACGACTTTATCGTGTTATTCCTTGCTAGTTTACTCCTTTGGGGAATTACCAGTTTAATCATCGCATCTATCAGAGATCATGCTGGTTGGGTATAACGAGATGATGAAAATATTACCAGAAATGACTAAAAACTATGAAAAAAATACTTAGCCTATTTGTACTCATTTTGCTGACTCAGTTTACACTTGCTGAGACACCAACTAAAAAGAGTAAGCCCGCACCTGGATCACAGCCTTTTGGCGTCAACTTGTTTTCAGGTGACTTTCAGTCTCAGCGAAACAATGGTTTAAGTCCAAACTACCGTTTAGTAACAGGTGACAAAGTTGCTTTACATATGTGGGGGCAAGTCACTATTGATGAGACATTAACGGTTGATCCTAATGGTAATATTTTTATACCTGAGGTAGGCGAGGTTAAAGTTGCTGGAGTCCGCTCAGCTGATATCTTACAACTCGTTAAACAAAAAGTAGCGACTGTTTTTAAAGAAGGTGAGGATGTTTACGTTAGCCTTATTACAACCACACCGATTAGTGTTTATGTTACTGGTGCAGTACGAAAACCAGGTCAATACACCGGTATCGCCTCAAACAGTGTTTTATCTTTTTTGTTTAAAGCAGGCGGAATTGATGCTAAAAGAGGTAGTTATCGTAGTGTAAAAGTGATGCGAAATAATCGCGTTATTGCTAATTATGATCTATACCCATTTTTACTCAAAGGTAAACTCAAGCACATTAAATTCCAGGATGGGGATACCATCGTTGTAAGCCAAATTGGGTCAACAATCAAAGTAACAGGTAATAGCCTTAACCCCTACCGATTTGAATTTTTAGGCAAGCAAATGACGGGGCAACAGTTAATAAAATTTGCTAGACCCGCTGCCAAAGTAACCCATGTTGCGATAAAAGGTACGCGAAACAGAAAGCCATGGTCAGTCTATCTACCTTACAATCAGTTTTTAAATACGCGTCTTTTAGATGGCGATATCGTTAAGTTCTCCAGCGATGCTTTAACAGAAGTAATGGGTATTCATATTGAGGGAAGTTTTTTAGGAAACTCATTCTACTCCATAAAAAAGGGCAGTCGCTTAAATGATGTACTTGACTACATTGCGGTCTCAGAAGCTGCTGACATTAAGAATATTTACATAAAACGTAAAAGTATTGCCGCTAAGCAAAAAAAGAATCTATCTGAAAGTATTCAAAGACTGGAAAGAACTTTATTAACAGCACCATCAGAATCGGATGGCGAAGCGATAATTCGCTCAAAAGAAGCTGAGCTGATGCTTAAATATATTGAGCATGCCCAGCAAATGAAAATTGAAGGCCAAGTGGTTGTCAGTGAAAATGGTCTTGTGGCAAATATCCGCTTAGAAGAAGGCGATAGAATTGTCATTCCACAAAAGAGTGATGTGGTTACTGTAAGTGGTGAAATACTCATTCCAAAAGCAATGGTATACGCCAGAAATGCCTCTGTGTTAGATTATATTAATCGCTCAGGTGGTTTTGCGCCACGTGCTGACAAGCACAAATTGGTGATTCGACGTCCCAATGGGAAGATCGATATTGGTTCCAATCTCACCGTTTCAGCGGGTGATCAAATAATGGTGTTCCCAAGAGTTGATCCTAAAAGAAGACAAAATATAAGAGATTGGGTACAAATTATTTTCCAAATTGCTGTTGCAGCAAATGCTATTAAGTAATCAAGAGTTTTAGAAAAGTATGGAGCTATTACAAGCTTTATCAGTCCAAAGTCGCGTAATTTCAGCGCTGACCTTGCGTGAAACAAGATCACGTTATGGCAATAGTAAATTGGGCTTTTTTTGGGCTTTATTTGAGCCAGCGGCGCATGTTGTGGTTTTTATTCTTATCTTTTCCAGCCTTGGCAGATCTTCTCCATTAGGAGATAGCATAGGGCTATTTCTCTTAACAGGAATAATTCCTTGGCTGCTTTACAGTAATATTGTCAATAAAGTGATGGCAGGACTAACGACTAATAAATCTTTGTTAGGTTATCCGCAAGTGATGCCGATGGATATTACAATATCACGCATCATTCTTGAGTTTGCTAGTATCTTTGTTGTGATGCTTTTCTTCCTTGCTGTTGCTGCTTATATGGGCGTATCAATTAAAATTGATAACTTTCTTCAGCTTATGAGTGCAACAGGGTTATTTGTGTTACTCGGAACAGGTGTGGGTCTTATAAACGCAGCTATTTTACATTCTACACCTGCATACGCTAATATTTATAGTGCCATCTCAAGACCATTATATTTCATGTCTGGCATATTTTTTACCGCTGATTTTCTTTCACCTGATGCCTATAGCTTCTTGCAATACAATCCCCTGCTTCACTTAATGGAGTGGTTTAGAAGTGGATTTTATACCAGCTTTGATAGCACTTTATACGATCGGGAATATGTAGTTTCTTTCATACTGATAACATTTACACTCGGCTTAATCGTTGAAAGAGCAACGCGTAAGAAGGCACGTATAACGTGATTGAATTTCGAAATATTACCAAGACCTATGAACTAAACGGTGGAAAAAGAAACACCATTCTTGATAAAATTAGCTTTAAATTCCCTGACAATCAAAACATAGGTGTATTGGGTGTCAATGGTGCAGGTAAATCTACTCTACTGCGTCTAATAGCTGGCACTGAATACCCCGATAGTGGAAAAATCATCCGAAAAGGAAAGTATTCATGGCCACTAGGCTTTTCAGGGTCATTCCATCCTTCATTAACGGGAATAGAAAATTTACGCTTTGCCTGTAGAATATACAATGCAGATATTAAATTTGTAACAGAATTCGTAAAGGATTTCTCAGAGCTAGGCAAGTACATTGATGAACCGATTAAGAGTTATTCTTCTGGGATGCGCTCGCGTTTAGCATTTTCCCTCAGTATGGCAATTGATTTTGATGTCTACCTTGTAGATGAGATTATGGGAGTAGGTGATCAAGGTTTTCAAAAAAAATGCCATGATGCTTTCACTGCGAAGAGAGAAACATCAAGTGTAATAATGGTTTCTCATAGCATGCCTACTATTCGTGACTACAGTGATATCGCTATTTTGTTAACGGGAGAACACCTTGAAATTTACGAAAGTGTTGACGAAGCAATTGAAATCTATGAACGATTAACGGCTTGACCTCTTCTCTCCTTAAGGAAACCATTGCTGTGGCAGACCTTTAGTCTGTATTAACGCGGCAATATCCATACTCAAGGCTATGGAAACATGCACTAACACACCACCCCATATCGTTCTCGAATGAAAAGCCAACATACCCAAAAATAAACCAAAGAAAATGGCGCCACTGGCTTCTAGCCATGGCTTATTAAAGTGCAGCATCATATAAGGCACGATCATTACAAAAATAGCATTCACCCCAAAGCTTGGACGGCAACCCTGAATGATAAAACCGCGGAAGAAGAATTCCACACAGATAAACTGTAATAGGTACAAAACTTCCCAAGCAATTAAATCAAACCAGCTACGATGTGCTAATTTATAAAAAGGATAGTGATTAGAAAAATCATCCCGAAAACTTACGATCACCACAAAACATAAAATGGGTGCCACTAATAATAGATACCACTTGTAGTGCTCTGACAGTTTACCCATGCCGATGCCATAATTTCTTAGTGGTTCTTTTAAAAATAATTTAATAACAAGAATTGGAATAATAATAAAAGTTATCAAGTGCCAGAAAGTCCACCATGCCTGCGACATTAAATGGAAGAACTTTTCGTTTCTTAAAGCTTTAATATCGGCAAAAGGGTTTTGTGAAAACTGAGAAAACCAAAGTTCTAATACCGCATAAAAACTAGTATTGAACTTTGCATATTGTAAGATCAATAAACATAGAGCAGCAACTATTAATACAATTGCTGGTCGCTTATCCCAAGCTCTACTTTCAACAACTTCGCTTCGTGACTCTTTATGAAGAACTTCCAAGGCGGTCAAAAAGCTACTGATTATTCGCATACTTATCCAGTTGAATTATATGGTTAATGTATCTATAAGCTTTTAATGATATACTCAATTTAACCATATAAATAACTATTTTTAGGATTAAAAAATGCAAATTGAAGTAAACGGCGATACCATTGAATTAAGTGAAGCAGGTTGGATGGAAGATTTAAGTGAGTGGACAGAAGACATCGCTGTGAAAATTGCAACAGATGTTGAAGGCATTGACGAACTAACTGAAGAGCATTGGGATATTATTAAGCTAACCCGTCAAGCATTTAGTGACAATAACCAAGTTGCTGAGCCACGTAAGTTTATGAAATTAATGAAAGCTGAATTCGGCAAAGATCGTTCATCAAATAAATACATATTCAGTCTATTCCCAAAAGGTGGATTGATTAAATCTGCAAATAAAGTGGCAGGGCTACCTAGACCTAAAGGTTGTTCATAGAGTTTAATCAAACTATTATCTCTTAGTAGATAAAAAACCTTTGAAAAGTGGGGGGGTGTGCTTTAATAAGCACATCCCTTTTTTTTGAGATTTTTACATGCCAAGTGAACTTGATACAATCAAATTAAGGCTACGCGAATTTGCCAAAGAGCGTGACTGGGATCAATTTCATTCCCCTAAAAACTTCTCCATGGCATTAATTGTTGAATGTGCAGAATTAGTTGAACACTTCCAGTGGCTCACAGATGAACAAAGTAAACGTCTACCAGAAGATACACTCGATGAAGTTTCGCTAGAAATGGCGGACATTATGATTTATCTGATACGACTGGCGTATAAATTAGACGTTGATTTAATTAAAACAGTCGAGCGTAAAATGGCACTAAATGCGATCAAATATCCTGTCGATAAATCTAAAGGCTTAGCGACTAAATATAATAAGCTTTAGAAAAAATTAACTGCTCAAGTCATCCAACAATGCTTTATTTCTCTGTTGTTGTTTTTTCAATGTAAAACGATTCGCGTAAAAAATACTGGCGAGTTGTTCCACAGATACATCAAAATCATCATTAATCACCACGTAATCAAACTCATTGTAGTGCTTAATATCATCACACGATTGTCCTAAGCGTTTAGCAATGACCTCATCGCTGTCGGTTCCACGCCCACGTAAACGTCTTTCTAATTCTTTTTTTGATGGTGGTAAAATAAATATAGACAATACCTCAGGCATCAAATCTCTTACTTGCGAAGCACCCTGCCAATCGATTTCTAAAATCACATCAACGCCCTTTTCTAATAGCGTATTGACGGCTTTTTTAGATGTCCCATAATGATTACCAAAAACATTGGCATGTTCTAGAAATTTATCCTCATGCACGTCATTTAAGAATTCATCGGCACTAATAAAATGGTAATGCTCGCCATCAGTTTCTCCCTTACGTGCGGGACGAGTCGTATGAGAAACTGCCATCTCAGCATCATTAAGTGTTTCCAATAATTTTGAAATCATACTTGTTTTGCCAGCACCTGATGGGGCAGAGATTATGTATAATGTTCCAGTATTCATCGTTGTTCTCAAAAAAATATTATGTCTAATATTATCACTGTCCCTGCCTTCTCTGACAACTATATCTGGTTGATTTGTGACGAAAATAAAAAAGTAGGCTTAATTGTTGACCCAGGCGACCCGCGACAATTAATTACTCTTTTAGAAAAAGAAAATATACAAGCTATTGGTATTCTTTTGACGCATTTGCATTTTGATCATGCCAATGGGCTTGCCAAGCTAAACAAACTTTATCCAAATATTCCTGTTTATGGGCCTGAGAGTGAATTTAAATTATTAAGTGATAACCCTAATCCTCCCGCTTATGGCCCTGCTACCAATTGTTTTCAATATGTTACACATTACTTAAAGGGTGATGAAAAACTAAGCTTTGATGAAGTGGGTTGCCACTTTCAGGTGATGAATATACCTGGGCATACTTCTGGGCATATCGCTTATTACGACAAAGCAAATAAAGCCCTTTTTTGTGGTGATACGGTATTTGCAGGGGGCTGTGGGCGTGTCTTTGATGGCACCTACAAAAAGCTACATGATTCCCTCCAAAAAATCTCGCATCTTCCCGAAGATACCCTGATCCACTGCGCCCATGAATACACGCTAGACAACCTCGGTTTTGCACAGTGGGTAGAGCCTAACAACCCTGACTTATTAGCACGCATTGATGCGGATAGAGAATTAATCGACAACGATCAAGCAACTGTTCCATCTCGTTTATCATTAGAATTAGCCACCAACCCGTTTATGCGCACACATCTTCCACATATTGCTGAACAGGTTGCTGAGGCAACGGGTAAAGTGTTGAATAATTCATCAGAAGTTTTTGCAGCTATGCGAATCTGGAAAGATTCCAAATATGATTAGCACCCCTTTGAATTGTATTATTGAGCAAGCTCGCGCAACTGGCCACTTTCCAATCCATCAATCGTCCACGACCCCACACGATAACGAATCAAGCGCAGGGTAGGGTAGCCAATCGCAGCTGTCATACGCCGAACCTGTCGATTCTTGCCTTCACTAATGGTAATTTCAAGCCAGCTATCAGGAACACTTTTACGAAATCGCACAGGCGGATCACGCTCCCATAATAAATAAGGTTCATCCATTTTTCGTACTTTTGCAGGTTTAGTCATGCCATCCTTTAACTCCAAACCTTCACGCATTTTATTCAGGGAATTTTCATCAGGCTCACCTTCCACTTGCACCCAATAAGTTTTACTCATTTTCTTTTTCGGGTGGGCGATGCGATGCTGGAGTTTTCCATCATCAGTCAGAACCAACAAACCCTCGCTATCTTTATCCAAGCGACCAGCTGCGTAGACTGATTTATCTTTAATGTAATCAGCGAGTGTTTCACGCCCATCAGAGTCAGTAAATTGAGTAAGTACACCAAATGGCTTGTTAAAAAGAATTATTTTTGACATTCAGTTAATTTAGCACATGCGCGTTGCTTCAACCACCATCGACTCTTCCTTTGGA
>CAYTRF010000035.1:0-8556 GCA_964440065.1 uncultured Cocleimonas sp.
ATATAAAACAAATCCATCTATAAAAACGAGGCACCCTGTATTTATAGCATAATTAATATTTAATGCCTAAAGTGACGCATACCTGTCATTACCATCGCCATGCCAGCTTCATCTGCTGCTGCAATAACCTCATCATCACGCATTGAGCCGCCTGGTTGAATAACGGCGACAATACCTGCTTCTGCCGCTGCATCAATACCATCACGGAAGGGGAAGAAAGCATCGGATGCCATTACTGAGCCCGTTACTTCTAATTCAGCATGTTCTGCTTTGATTCCTGCAATTCGCGCTGAGTTTATACGGCTCATTTGACCTGCACCAACACCGATAGTCATATTGTCTTTACAGTAAACAATCGCATTTGATTTTACAAATTTGGCAATTTTCCACGCGAATAAAAGATCACGCATTTCTTCATCAGTCGGGCTACGCTTAGTCACTATTTCTAATTTTTCATAAAGTCCAAGATCAGCATCTTGGACTAATAAACCACCGTTAACACGTTTGTAATCGAGTCTGGGTTGAGCATGTTCAAACTTGCCACATTCTAATAATCGCACATTCTGTTTTGCGCTAACGGCTTTGCTCGCCTTTTTAGTTACCTTAGGTGCGATAATAACCTCTACAAATTGGTTTTTAACAATCGCCTTCGCTGTTTTTCCATTTAGTTTCTTATTAAAAGCGATAATACCACCAAAGGCTGACTCGGGGTCGGTGCTAAAAGCTCGCTCATAAGCTTCTAAAATGTCCTCACCCATTGCCACACCACAAGGGTTAGCATGTTTTACGATGACACACGCTGGCGCATCATCAAATTGCTTTACACATTCTAGTGCCGCATCCGTATCAGAGATATTATTGTAAGAAAGCTCTTTTCCTTGGAGTTGTTTCGCAGTGGCAATATTTGCGCCTGTCTGATTACCGGATACATAAAAGGCTCCTTTTTGATGGGAGTTTTCACCGTAACGGGTCGTTTGTTGTAACGTAAATTGTGTATTGAAAGTACTTGGGAAACCGCCTGGTTCACCATTTTCAACAATTGATCCTAAATAATTTGCAATCATGCCATCGTATTGAGCAGTATGCTCGAAGGCTTTAGTGGCTAATTTAAAGCGTAGATTTTTTGAGATAGATCCATTGTTACTATTGAGTTCATCTTCCACCGTTGCATAGTCAGAAGGGTTAACCACAATTGTCACATGCGCATGATTTTTAGCACTGGCACGAACCATTGTTGGACCACCGATGTCGATATTTTCGATAGCATCTTCTAAAGTACAATCATCTTTTGCAATAGTTTCTGCAAAGGGATAAAGATTCACAATAATCAAATCGATGGGTGGAATATCATGCTTTTTCATTACCGCATCATCAGTCCCACGGCGCGCTAAAATTCCACCATGAATCTTAGGATGCAATGTTTTAACGCGACCATCCATCATTTCAGGAAATCCTGTGTAATCCGAAACTTCAATCACGGGAATATCATTATCAGCTAACAGCTTAGCTGTACCGCCCGTAGAAAGTAATTCAATACCATGAGAATGTAAGTTTTTAGCAAATTCAAGTAAGCCAGATTTATCAGAAACACTTAAAAGTGCACGTTGTACAGGTCGGTCTTGGGGCATTGGGGAGTCCTATCAAAAATAAAAATTGGGGTAGACGTAGTATTGCATAGGAACTATTGTTCTGCATCTGTTGGACATGATTTAAATCAGATATGAACAAGAAGTCTCCGTCTCACCCCTTGCCAAAGGCCGTCTACTTATTGATGACAGTGGCAGCGCTGGTAGGTTATGAATTGTCGGATGATAAATCTCTTGCAACACTGCACTAAAGGCGCACAAAAAAGAAGAAAAAACCTATCCCTCCCGCATCATCTCCAACATCTGATTGGCACTCATCGAACCACTCATATCTGAGCCTTCCAATAAGCTATCTGCTAATTCCCGCTTATGGTGATGTAATTTAACGATTTTTTGCTCAATGGTATTTTCAGAAACCAGTCGGTAAATCGTTACAGGACGTGTTTGTCCTATGCGGTGCGCTCTATCAGATGCTTGATTCTCAACCGCAGGGTTCCACCAAGGATCCATGTGGATAACATAATCGGCAGCGGTTAGGTTAAGCCCAGAGCCACCCGCTTTTAGGCTGATGAGGAATAATTCACCCTCACCATCTTGAAAGGCATCGACGTATTCTTTGCGTTTTCCAACGGGAGTGCTGCCATCAAGATATTGGTACTTGACTCCTTTCGCATCTAAATATTCACGGATGATAGCGAGATATTTTACAAACTGACTGAATACCAATGCCTTGTGATTGTTCTCTAATAACTCCTCTACAATCTGTCCGAAGCGTTCCAATTTACTACTGGTCAGTGTGCTGTCTTCCATAACCAATCTTGGATGACAACTGGCTAAGCGCAGTTTTGTGATCGCAGCAAGAACTTTAAGGTGATTACCTCCACCTTGTCTTCCACCACCCTGACCTTTTTGTTTGGTGCCATCTTTAGCAATACTTTCTAATGCGCTACTGCGAACAGCTTCGTAAATGGCTCTTTCTGGTTCTGAGAGAGGAATCTCCACGGTGATTTCGGTTTTCGGTGGTAATTCATCAAGCACCTGTGTTTTGGTGCGACGTAGTATAAAGGGTTGAATCAAACGTTTTAAATGTAAGCGCGCATCGGCATCATTATCACGTTCAATAGGCGTGATAAAGTGTTGCATAAATTGTTGTTGGGTGCCTAATAGCCCTGGGTTTAAAAAGCGGAATAAACTCCACAATTCGCCTAAGTGATTTTCAATGGGTGTGCCTGTGGTAATGACTTTGAAATCAGCCTGTAATTTATGAGCAATTTTGGTACGTTTAGCATTGATGTTTTTAATGGCCTGGGCTTCGTCGAGTACAATGGTTGCCCAGTGCTTTTCGATAAATTGATCGCCATCTTGTTGCAATAAACCATAACTGGCGATGACAACATCAAAGGGGCCAACTTTTTCTAACAGTTCTGCACGGCCACCATCGCGATAAAAATGAGGTTTTAATGTTGGGGAGAATTTACGAATTTCTGAATCCCAGTTATTACTTACCGATGTTGGTGCAACAACTAAAACTGGCCCAATAGTTGCGCGTTCAAGTAATAGTGCAATGGTTTGTATAGTTTTTCCTAAGCCCATATCATCTGCTAAACAAGCGCCTACTCCCCATTTAGCTAAACGACTTAACCAACGAAAACCATCTTCTTGGTAATCACGTAATTCTGTTTGTAGCGTTGAAGGAATTTCAGGGTGATGTTGTTCTAGCTCCTCGATATTGTGGATGTGTTTTTTCCATGCCTCATCTACCGTTAACTCACCCACCATATCAGTCAAGTCTTCTAGGGCTAATGCCGCAAGTCCGCTGATTTTTGCACCATCGCCATCCAGCTCTGCATAGCGATGAATAGAGTCCAGCTTTTTACGAAATTGATGGGATAGGGAGATGTATTGACCATCTTCCATTTTAATAAATCGACCTTTGTTACCTTGGGTTAAGCCAAGTAATTGTTTGAGCGATAAAATCAAAGAAGGATCCGTTGAAACCGTGCCATCAAGTTGGAACCAATCACCACTTTTATTGATACTAAGGCGTAAATTATTGGTATCAAAGCGCGAAGCAATTCGCATTACTTCGCCTTCTGGCCAAGCTACGATGACATTATCACCTTCGGCGTGAAGTTGCTCTAAAAGCTCTAGACAATCCTGCGGATCATCCAGTAAATATTCATCATTGAATTCATCTTCTTCACCCAAAATATTGCTATGACGAAGTAGGGCGTCTAGATTACTGCGCTCCTCCTCTAGGTTTCTTGTGGTGGTGTAGCGTTTTTCTTCATGTTCAATAGAGAGTTTTGAGCGACCTTGCCCTGGAGGAAAATAGCCACCAAATTCACCAAAAGGTTTAACACGTAAAGTAGCGCGTAAGCCATCACCATAAGGCAATAAGTTAGCATGTATCATTGTGTTTGGCGTTACTTTTTCTGCATCAACCACACCTTCTAAATCTGATTGAATATGTATCATTGGCGCCAAGGTACTTAAGGTTTGGCGTAAATTGACTTCAGCTTCTCGTGGAATAATAATGCCGTTAGAGATAATTTCACTGAGGCGCATTACTTGTTCACTTTTCTTATATAAGCAAAGACGTGTGGGGGTTTCTTTGTGGATTAAAAATTGGCTATCTTCTTGTGAATCATCAAATGGTGGGTAGAAATTAATGCGTAGTTGATCACCTTCTTCTTCAGAGACTAATAATTCGAATTCACTTTGAGATAATTCAATGGGTGTATTGCGTGCTCCATCCCAAAATAAGTTGGGGTGCCCGACTAACTTTGGCCATGCGGAATTTAAATCCAATGAAAATTGTGGCCCGCGATGGTAGTAGCTATCGTAATCAGGTTGTTCGAAAATCGAAGCCACTAGATCCAAATCTTTTTCGCTTAATGGCGGCAGTTCATGTTGTTCTCTTTTTAAGCGTTTTAGAGCGATATTACGCCCCTTAGTCCAATTGCCTTTATTGGTAAGTTTTTGTAGCTTAGGCGTTAAGGTGTATTCGTTATATCGGTCTACATCCAACATCCAGACGATGCGTTGTTCATCTTCACTAGTACTTGATGTGTTTGTAGCAGGAGTTACCAACTGATTCATGGCATTAAGGGCGCGTTCCCATTCTGCTTGCGGTGCCACTAAATCAAATAAGGTTTTGCTGTCGATACTTTTATGAAGTTCATCTGCTTCGTTTTGATATTTTTCACGATCATCTTTGTCCTCGGAAAATAAGCTCAATGCTTTAGCATATTCTGCGCGTAACCACGTGTATTTCCCTGCTACCGATTTATTATAGAAAGCTTCTAATATTTCTATCACTGCATGGGAAACACTTTGACCTAACCAGTGTTTAATCAAGCAGTAATAAAAAATCGTAAGATGATCTTCTTGTAATGATTTGATGGAAATACTGAGATGAAAAATACCAGTTACTTGTGATTCTGCGTAAGCTTGTATGATTTCATCAATATCAGTGTGAATGTTTAGTTTTTTAATGAGTTTTAGTGCAAGGCTGGCACTTTTAGGCTCACCTTTGCTCAGTAGCGCGAGTAAATAAAACTTTTCAAATTCAGTATTAAATACAACCGCTGTTCCTTTACGTTTATTGTAAACAATTCGATAAATCTCAGAGGCATTCTCATAAGCTTGGATCGCTCGGTCAGCATCACCTTGAATTAAGTTTTTTGCACAGCTCGCAATGTGCCAGCTAATGTGACGATCATCGTATTCCACAACATCATTGTTTATAGCGTTTAGAACACCTTTTTGAATGCGAGTACCCGTAGGGAGTTCAGGGAACAACATTCCATTACCAGAAAACAGGCTATATTTAGCGCGAGGTTGTTGTAGCAGATATTGAAAACCAGCAGAATCAGGTAAATTAGATTCGCGCTTTTCAAGCAGACTCCAGAGACCTGTTTGATCTTCAAGGTTTTCTAAACTGGTTTCGACCAAGTCAATAAAGGTGATACTAAACAATTCATCGTTAAGCTTATCTAGCAACGCTTCATTAGGCGGCAAACCAAAAGTGGCAGGAAAAAATCCAGGGTCAACGAGTTCTGATTCTCGATATTGATAGCGTTCATGGAGTAATTCTAGTGTATGTGATAATTTCTCCGCTTTTCCCTGAAATAGAAAAATACGCGCATGTGAAATGCCATGCTCAACACTTTGCCATAAAATACGCCCGAAAGACTCAGTTGCAGAAAACGAACTGAGTACTTGATCACTGTATTGTTGGAAATTCCCATTATCAATTGTGGTTATTAAAATTTCTTCACGCAGTGGTGCAGGGCAATAATACTTACCTTGGTTACCTATTAAAAAATCAGCATGGATTAAATCCACTAAGATAGGGCGAATGCTATGCAGTGTAAAACCATCACCATGTTGATCAGTGAGACCTAACTTATAGGCACAACTGGCAAGCGGGGTAGCGGCTACAGGTGCATAAATGATGGAAATAAGTTGTAATAAATGACGTTCTAGTTCTGATAGTTTATTAAATTTTTCTAGATCAAAAGATGGCTGATTCATATTTTCTACTTGTATTAATGTCAGTTTTTCGAGGGTAACCGAGCAAGTATAAATCGTTTTTTGTTTTACGTCTCTTTTAGTGTCACTTTTATTAATGTTTTTTGTTCTGTAAGCGGTTGACACCCAGTGCTACAATCACTATATTAGCGCCCCTCAGTTTTCTCAAATATTAAGAAGCTGTTTTGGCTATATAGCTCAGCTGGTTAGAGCACATCACTCATAATGATGGGGTCCCAAGTTCGAATCTCGGTATAGCCACCATATTTATCAACAACTTAGGGTTTGCTTCGTGCAAGCCCTTTGTTTTTCTGGTAAAACTTCTGGTAATTCTGTTAACTATTTACGTTCTGATTATTATTCTTTAAGCAATTTTCGAATAACCAGAACCGCATCATCAACAGGTACAGCATGCGGTAGAAAACTGCTGATCTTACCTTTTTTGTCCAATACGAAAATATAAGCGGTATGATCGACTAAATAACCCGTGGCAGAGGAGCCTTCCGCTGTTCGGTATTTGACATCATAGCGTTTGGCAATCTCATCAATTTGCTCTTTCGTACCAGTAATACCCACCATTTGCGGATGAAAATAACGCGTATAACTAGCCAGTTTTTCAAGTGTGTCACGATCAGGGTCAACACTGATAAGAATAGATTGAACTTGTTTTAATTCATCTTCGTTTAGCTTATGAAGAGCACCGCCAATACGCGCTAAGGAAGTAGGGCAGACATCGGGGCAAGAAGTATAACCAAAATAGAGAAGCACCACTTTGCCTTTGTAATCACTTAAGCTGATGTCACCGGCTAGGCTTTGCAAGGTAAAGTCTCCACCTGGTGGATCAACATACAGCCCTGACTTTGCCTGTCTGCTTGATGAAGAATCAAAATAATAATTTCCAAACGCTAGGCCGAGAATTAAGCCAATGATGGATAAAGGGATAAGGATTTTATACATGAGGTAGCCTACTTAGTGATATCTATTTTTTGAACGACTGATTCAACCTTGATTGAAGACTGATCTTTAAAAATGAGCGTTAATTCTACTTTCTGATCAATTTCTAAATCCTTCTTTAAGCCAATTAGCATGACATGAAAGCCACCGGGTTTTAATTCAGTATTGCCCTGCGCCTTAATATTGATCTGATCAACTTGACTCATTTGCATCATACCATCGGACATTTTATGTTGATGAAGTTCTACGTGCTCACTAATCTCAGTCTCTACTCGTACCAAGTCAAAGCTATCAAGTGATGGATTATGCAGGGTCATAAACATGGCGGTGATGGTTTGTCCTGGTGGCATAGCACGAATGGTGTGATCTACAACACTAATTGTTTGAGCAGCAGTGTTGGTGTTTTTTGGCTTATTATCACAAGCACTTAAATTAACAGCCAAAATTAAGAATGTTAACCAGAGGATAGTATTCGAACATTTATTAAGAAACGGCATAATATTTAAATTTAGTGATTAAGTAGGCGTATTCTACATTAAGGAAAAAATATTTAAACACTGTTATTCAATAAAAAATCAAGGAAAAGTGGGGGGGTGTGCTTTTTTATCTAAATTAACCAAGTAAATGGTTATTTGGTACTAGCTAGCGCTAGTTTTTCATATTATCATGTCGAACTTTACCCTTTTAAGAACAGGCAGGATTTTAGGTGAAATTATCAGGTGCGGAGATATTCATAGAATGTCTTAAAGCAGAGAACGTAGATACCATATTTGGTTATCCTGGTGGCGCGGTTTTGTTCCTTTATGATGAACTTTATAAAGCGGAAGCGCGCGGTGATATTCGACATATTTTAGCAAGACATGAGCAGGGTGCGGTGCACGGTGCTGAGGGCTATGCAAAATCAACGGATAAACCCGGTGTGGCGATTGTAACCTCAGGTCCTGGTGCAACGAATGCCGTCACAGGTATTGCCGATGCTTATATGGATTCTGTTCCGTTGGTGGTTATCACGGGTCAAGTTCCATTGGGTTTGATTGGTAAAGATTCCTTTCAAGAAATTGATATTGTTGGCATCACTCGTCCTTGTGTTAAGCATAATTTCCTCGTTACTAAAATTGAAGACATTGCGCCGACAATGAAAAAAGCATTTCATATTGCCATGTCAGGTCGTCCGGGTCCTGTGCTTGTGGATCTTCCTAAGGATATAACAAACCCTGATGTTGAAAAAATTGAGTTTGATTACCCTAAAGAATTAAAAATGCGCTCTTATCAGCCGACTATTAAGGGCAATAAGAAGCAAATCAAAACTGCACTCAAGATGATTGCTGAAGCAAAGAAGCCAATCTTATATGCGGGCGGTGGCGTGGTTTCGTCCAAAGCACATAAAGAGCTGACGCAATTTGGTCAAACCTTTAACTTCCCTGTCACCAACCCCTTAATGGGTTTAGGTACATATCCATCAAATGACAAGCAATTTATT
>CAYTRF010000036.1:0-8423 GCA_964440065.1 uncultured Cocleimonas sp.
AGCAGTGAATTTTTAGTCATTTTTACTCGTCATCTGATTCGTGCAAAGGTCTCTAATAGTAATAAAATCTGCAAGATTCTGTTTGTTCATCTATATAAGAGTACTAAGGATATAATGTTTATTTTTACCTTAACCTTTAACCTTAACCTTTAACCTTAATCTTAAACGGCATTTTATTAACACAGGAATATTTATATTATGAAAAAACAAATCACAACAGCACTTGCAACAGCAGGCTTGTTAGTTAGCGCAACACTTGTCACGCCAGCAATGGCTGCAGAAAAAACCTATGTATCAATTGGAACAGGTGGCGTAACAGGTGTTTATTATCCTACAGGTGGAGCAATCTGTCGTTTGGTGAATAAAAATCGTAAGAAAACAGGAATTCGTTGTTCGGTAGAATCAACAGGCGGGTCCGTTTTTAATATCAATGCAATCCGTGAAGGTGAGCTTGAAATGGGTGTGGCCCAGTCTGATTGGCAATATCATGCCTACAATGGCACATCAAAATTTAAAGATGCGGGTGCATTTAAAGACTTACGCGCGGTATTTTCTGTTCATGCAGAGCCGGCAACTTTAGTGGTTCGTGCGGATTCTGGTATCAAATCATTTAAAGATCTTAACGGCAAGCGTGTCAACGTGGGTCAGCCAGGTTCAGGTACGGTTGCAACCTATGAAGTTATTGAAAAAGCATTAGGTATGAAGCGTTCTGATCTTAAACTTGCCGCTGAACTTAAAGCATCAGAAATGGGACAGGCGCTTTGTGATAACAAAATTGATGCGTACTTTATGGTAGTGGGTCATCCAGCAGGAGCAATTAAAGAGACAACAACAACGTGTGATGCAAAGATTGTTAATATCCAAGGCGAAGGCGTTGATAAGCTAATTAAGGATAATTCATACTATCGTTATGCCTCTATCCCTGAAGGCATGTACACAGGCACGAAAGATGCCGTTAAAACAATGGGTGTTGGTGCAACATTTGTGTCTTCTGCAAAAGTGCCTGAGAAGGTGATTTATGAAGTGGTTAAAGCCGTTTTTGAAAACTTTGATGGTTTCAGAAAGCTTCATCCAGCATTTAAAAACCTTAAGAAAACCGAAATGGTTTCAGCATCGCTATCAGCACCAATACATGATGGCGCAATGAAGTACTATAAAGAAGCAGGTTTGATTAAGTAACAAACTGTTGTTAAAAAAGCGAGGCAAATGCCTCGCTTTTTTTTTACTTTGTTAAAAGTTTCCTTCTCTTGTTAGGAAGAGGGGGCTTTTAAGAAGGTAAACGGAGATTTACCCAAATAATATTAAAGCAAGGAGATACCATGGCTGAAAGTAAGGCAAATAAAGATTTTGAGATTGATGAATCAAAACTAGAAGAAATGATTGCCGAATCCGATACAGGTGCAAGAAGCCCTAAAGGTGGAGTCGGCAAATTAATGTTATGGGTCGCCTTCGTATGGTCGCTGTTTCAGCTATGGATAGCCTCACCATTTCCTTACATGATTCCCGATATTATCCCTGTTTTGAACGACACAGGGACTCGCTCAATCCATTTGGCTTTTGCCTTATTTCTAGGCTTCCTTGCCTACCCAGCACTTAAAGGTTCACCTCGTGATCGTATCCCCATCCAAGACTGGATAATGGCGATTGTGGGAGTGATTGTGACGTTGTATCTCATGGTGTTTGCTAGAGAGTTAGCGGATAGACCAGGGTTGCCTACAACGCTAGATTTGGTCGTATCAGGTGTGGGTGTTGTGTTGGTACTTGAAGCGGCACGTCGTGCGCTTGGCCCACCGCTAATGGTTATCGCGATGATATTCTTGGCGTATGTCTTTTTTGGGCATCTTGCGCCTGATGTGATGTCGTGGAAAGGCGCATCATTCTCCCGCGCCATGAGTCATATGTGGATCACCCAAGAGGGTGTGTTTGGTGTTGCATTGGGTGTTTCTACCAGCATGGTTTTCCTGTTTGTTTTATTTGGTTCTTTGCTCGAACGTGCAGGGGCAGGTAACTACTTTATCTTGGTGGCATTCAGTCTCTTGGGTAAATTTAAAGGTGGTCCAGGTATCGCCGCAGTTGTTGCATCGGCATTGACGGGTTTGATTTCAGGCTCTTCAATCTCTAATGTAGTCACCACGGGTACGTTCACTATTCCGCTTATGAAGCGGGTTGGGTTTACGGCAGAAAAAGCAGGCGCGGTGGAGGTTGCCTCGTCCACTAACGGACAACTCACGCCACCTGTTATGGGCGCAGCGGCATTTTTGATGATTGAGTTTGTCGGTATTTCCTATTTAGAAGTGGTACAACACGCGATTTTGCCTGCATTGATTTCTTACTTTGCCTTGGGTTACATCGTATATTTAGAATCGTGTAAGTTAGGCTTAGAAGGTATGCCTTCTAAATACTCATCAACATTGCTACAAAAAATGTTTAGCTTTTTAACCGTAATCGTCATTATTTTAGTGCTATCAATGGCAATGAAATATGGATTTGGTTGGTTAAAAGTTGTAGCAGGCGATGCAACACCGTGGATAGCGGGTGTGATTTTTGTTATTGCCTATTTCTTGCTATTAAAAGTAGCTGTTAAATATCCTGATTTACAGCACAGTGACACCATAACAGAACTACCTGAAGTTGGGCCTGTGGTTAAATCAGGTTTGTATTTCTTATTGCCAGTAGTGGTATTGATTTGGTTTTTAATGGTTGAGCGGTTCTCTCCCTCGCTGTCTGCATTTTGGGCATCGGTAGCCATGATCTTTGTTTTACTCACGCATAAAAGCCTTAAAAGCATGATGCGTGGAGAGTCAAATCCAATACAATATTTGATGGATGGTTGGAATGATTTTCGAGACGGTATGGTATCAGGTGCGCGCAATATGATTGGTATTGGTATCGCGACAGCGGCGGCAGGTTTAATTATCGGCGCAGTAACGCTATCAGGTGTTGGCTTGATATTAGCAGAGGTTGTTGAGTTTATATCAGGCGGTAGTTTGATCGTGATGCTAATGCTTACGGCAGGCATCAGCCTATTGTTAGGTATGGGTTTGCCTACTACGGCAAACTATATCGTGGTTTCGTCTTTGATGGCACCTGTGATTGTAACATTAGGCGCTCAAAATGGCTTAATCGTGCCATTAATTGCGGTTCATTTATTTGTATTCTACTTTGGCATACTGGCGGATGATACCCCGCCCGTGGGGCTGGCGGCTTATGCCGCGGCTGCAATATCGGGTGCTGATCCTATCAAAACGGGTATCCAAGGTTTTATGTACGATATTCGTACGGGCATTTTACCGTTCATGTTTATTTTTAATACGGAATTATTATTGATAGGTATAAGAGGGCCGCTTCATCTAGCCATGGTCATTATAACGGCAACCATAGCGATGCTAATGTTTGCCGCTGCGACTCAGGGTTGGTTCTTAACCAAGAATAGATTATGGGAAACCATCGCATTGTTAGTTGTTACGTTCTTATTCTTTAGACCCGGTTTTATTATGGATAAATTTTATCCACCGTTAACAGAAATGCCAGCGGCTCAAATCTTTCAAATAGCTGGGGATTTACCTGATAAGGCTCAAATACGTGTTCAAGTGAAAGGTGAAACCCTAGAAGGTAAAGCCATTGATAAAGTGGTGATGCTTCCTGTGGGTGATAGATCATTAGGTGACGGTGTTGCAAGGCTTAAAGAGGCTGCTGGGCTTGAACTCAAAGAGGAACAAGGAAAACTAATTGTTGATCACCTTGCCTTTGGTGGTGTTGCTGAAAAGCAAAAAATAGATTTTGATTGGGAAATAGCCAGTGTGAAAGTTGAAAATACCGAGCGACCTGCCAAGCAATGGTTATATCTCATAGCAATTGGCTTGCTTGGTTTAGTTTGGTTCGCTCAAAGAGGAAGAGTGAGAAAGCAAAAAGGCTTGGAGGTTGAACATGTTTAAGAAAATACTTGTTCCGGTAGATTTATCAACACAGAGTACCAGCGAAAAACTGTGTAAAGCAGCTAATGATTTAGCTGAAAAATATGATGCAGAAGTAAGATTGATGACGGTTATGCCAGATTATGGCATGCCCCTAGTGGCAAGTTATTTCCCTGAAGGTGCTCAGGATAAGTTGAAAGTGGAAATGCAAGGTAAACTGGATGCATTTGCCAGTGCACATTTTACTGTGACCCCCAGCTCTCATTTAATTCATGGAAAGCGTAAGCAATCCATATTAAGTGAGATCGAAAACTACCAACCAGATTTGGTGTTGATTGGTTGTCGACGTAAGAAATCACGACGAAATCAGCGTTTATTGGGCTCTACAGGGACAGCCGTGGCTGATCGTGCAAGTTGTTCAGTTATGGTTATTCGGTAAAAAAAGCGGGAAAAGTGGGGGGGTGTACTATTAAATCAAGGTTTATTGATCTAAATGTAAGCCATAGTACATATGATCAAATCTCTTTCCATCTAGTTCGACTATATTTGGAAAACAACCCCACTCTTTGAAGCCATACTTATCAAGTATTCCAAGGCTGCCTTGATTACAGCCGATTAGAATAGCCACTAAGTTTTTAATTTTAAGGTCAGGACACATTACCAATGCGGCATCTATTAGTTTAGATGCTACCCCTTTGCGGTGATGTTGAAAGTGAATGTAATAGCTGATTTCGGCGGTACGGCTTAGTGCTTTTCGACCAAAACGATACGCGCTGAGGGTGAGATAGCCCAGAACGATTTCACCTTCTTTTGCCACCAGCAATGGATATTTCTCTGCTGTATGGCTTGCAAACCATGCTATGCGCTCATCTAATGAGAGAACCTCGGTATCCGCTGTGCACTGTCCTGCTTCAATGGCTTGATTGTAGATTCCAACAATTTGCGGTAAGTCCTCTTCGTTAGCGTGAACAACTTCCATTTTTATTTGATCTTACGCGCTTCTAAATAAAAGCGTTTTTCGTCAGCTTCACCCATGGAGAAAGTTTTACGGGGTAAAACGCCATCAAAGATTATGGTTTTAAATAAGGTGCTTTTAGAAATAGGGGGGAAGAAAAATCCCATACTATCTTTTTTCACACCTAATTCATGCATGACTTCTTCACCATGAATAAAGTCCACCTTACCGCCTACTTTTTCTAAATAATCGTTTAAGAATGACTCTAAAGTGGCAAGTTCTAAGGTGTACTCAGGATTTTCAATTTGGATATAACCACAGCCTTTTGCATCATTAAAGGGGATGACATGCAAGTTTTCGGAGTCGGATTCAAGGTTTATAACGGTAGTGTCTACTTTGTCGTGACAACGGTGAATAAAACAATTGGAAGAGAAATGATCTTGTAAATCAGCTAATAATTGCTCTGAATCCACATCAAAAACGAGTCGATGAATCGGCTCAAATTCCAGACCTGCATCATGGATATTAACTAGCTCAACTAAAGCGTAACGAGCTTTATTATTCATAACACTGGCTATATCATCAGCATCTTCTTTGATTTTTTCCCAAATTGCTTTCGCGGTAGCTAAAGAGTGATTACCATCCCCCATTGCATACAAGAGCGGATTATTATGTTTATCATCTGAAATATTGTATTTCTTCTTGAAAACGTCAGGTGTTGTTAAATTCTCAAGTGCATTGGCGACCTGTTCGATGAGTTCAGGCGTGTCAATGGCATATCCTTTGATATGACCGCTATCCATCATCAATTCAACATCATAAATTTGATTTGGATTTTGATCAAATAATGGCTCGATTACAGTGCGATCAGGATCATCAATTAATACCATGATATGCGGTAACTCGATTGCAGCATCTTGGCGTACTTTTACGCGCGGTGGCAAACGATCCACAATGGTGCCTTCAGTGGCGCGAATTAAAGTTTGTGAGCCTTTATTAAAATCATATTGCTCAAGATCAATCGCTACGACTAGACCTTTGCGCGATGGTGCTTGTGAGGTTTTTCTATCAACTAACACAAAGCCTTTATTAGGCATTGCCTCTAATACGCCGTTATCAAGATATTCTTGCATGGCATTGTTTATTCTTTCAATGCGCTGGTCGCCATCGTGATCTTCAAGATACACTTCAGGAAAAATTACATTTAAGCTGGATGGTGATGACCCCGCAATGTCGTTAGCCTCATTCCAATAATCAGGTTGTGATGTATATTGATCACATGCGACAACCGCCCATTTGGATAAATCTGTATTTTTATTGGGAATCAGTATTTCAGGAATATGTAAGCCGATCTTCTCAAGATTCATTTGTTTTTCCGAGTCTATAAATAGTGTTCGTGATTATACGATGTTTAGATTACTAATAAAGAACAAATAATGATTGAGATGGTTGTTTGAGAAAAAATGATAGGAAGACTGCGTCGTAGGAAAAAAACAAGGAAAAGTGGGGGGGTGTACTTTTTACTAATTGTTACTCGCCTAATAATAGGGAATATTATTAGGCACTAAAATAACATCTTAACACTGATTCAATAGGTGAATCAGCGTTAAGGAAGCTCTGATCAAGGACTATTTAATAACTACCAAGATAAACCCTAGCTCCTGATATTGCCTTATTTGAGCAGGGGCTTGTGATGTTGGGCTAATATAATCAGGAAAATCTTCAGCCGCAACATCACGCCAACTAGCATGTGTTTCACAGATATGAACGGGTATGTCACTGGCGACTATTCGTTGAACTTTGGTGTGTGCTTCTTTATGTTTAATGGCATTATCGGTGGTTAGGGCAAATTGTTCCGAACCGTGAGAGACCACTGCTATATCAAGCTTAGGAAACTTTTTGCGTAATTGATCTCGGTAAGTTTCAATTTTTGCTAATGATGCTGTTAAGTATTTTGCATCACTGCCTATCAATTCAAAGACAATACCACTTGGTGCAGTACTTTTAGATAGAATTTGGTTTATATCTGCCTTGTCATTCGCAAATACGGCTACTGAAAAAAAACTAGTGAAAAGAAATGTGAGAAGCCATATAGACTTTATGATTGAAATTTTTAACATACTATTTTCCTATGATTAATATAGTGTTGAGCGGTAGCATAGCGTACTTATTAAATACTAATGAGACCTTTGCACGAATCAGGCTCTAACTGTATACGCATTAAAAATAATTTTAGAGGCGTGTCAACCAATTCTAATCCAGATCGTTGTATGAGATATAGGACGGGAATTTCCCACTATGAGAATTAACCAATGACAGGATTAAAATTATGAAAACTCTAAAAATCATTACCAAAGCCTTTGCAAAGACTGTAACGGCATTAATACTTACCGCTTTGTTTTTTAGTCAATCCGTATTCGCAGAAACGAATAGTCCAGAAATTGACCAAAAACAACAGAATCAAAAAGGTCGGATTCTCCAAGGGGTAAATTCGGGTGAATTGACAGGTAAAGAAGCATGGCGTTTAGGTAAACAGCAAGGAAAAATTTACCAGAAAGAAAATCGTTTTAAAGCCGATAGTAATTTTACGCGTCGTGAACGCGCCGCTATTCACCACGACTTACTTAAGTCATCGGGTAGTATTTACAAGCAAAAGCATGATCGCCAAGTGCAGGGTAAAGGCGTAACACGAGTTGGTATTAATAAAAGACAGCATAAGCAAACACGTCGCATAGGGCAGGGTGTTCGTTCAGGTGCATTAACAGGTCGTGAGGCTGCAAAGTTAGGGCATCAACAGGCAAGAATCCAACACAAGAAACGTCATTTTAAAGCCGATGGGAATTTCACTAAACGTGAAAGAGCAAAAATTCATAGAAATCAAAATCGTGCTTCGAAGAATATTTATCGTAAAAAGCATAATGCTAGACGCAGAAAATAATAAAAATAATCATATTGTTGCCACTCATACTGAGTGGTTATAAACTTTTATTGATTAATACTTGCACTTTACCGATCGGTCAACTATCATTAAATTCATGTCTGCACAACTAAACACACGCGATAGAATTATAGATGTTGCTAAAGAGCGTTTCCACGCGCGTGGTTATGCTGATGTTGGTATCAAAGAAATTTGTGATAATGCCAATATTCAAAAAGGCAGCTTTTATCACTTTTTTCCTTCAAAAGAAGATTTAGCACTAACCGTTATTGATGAGTTTGCAGCTGATTGGGCTGATGGTTTTGTTGCAGAGGCATTTGATCCTGAACTTGAGCCGATGGAACGCATCAGTTTTTTAATTGATGCTGCATATTTTTGGCAAAAGTCAGTTAAAGAAAAAAACGGTCGGATTCCAGGATGCTTATTTGGCAACTTAGCGTTAGAGATGAGTACTAAAAATGATGTGCTTAGGGCAAAACTTAATGCTGTTTTCTCTCAAGCTAAAACACGTTTTCGAAATACCTTAATTGAAGCTGTTGCCAAAAAAGAAATAGAGCCACTGGACACTGAGCTCACAGCTGAGGCAATGCTGGCCTATCTTGAAGGTATGATTTTA
>CAYTRF010000037.1:0-8271 GCA_964440065.1 uncultured Cocleimonas sp.
TGATAGCAATGGTGATGAAAATATTTACTTCATCGAAGTCAATCCACGTGTTCAAGTTGAACACACTATCACAGAAGAAATTACGGGTATTGATATTGTCCGTTCCCAAATTCACATAGCTAATGGTTGCAAACTTTCTGATCCTGAAATAAATATAAAATCACAAGATGATGTTTCAATACGTGGCTTTGCCGTTCAATGTCGAATTACTACAGAAGACCCGACCCAAGATTTTAAACCAGACTTTGGAACCATTATTGCCTATCGAAGTGCTGCGGGTTTTGGTATTCGTCTTGATGTAGGGGCGGCTTATGTGGGTGCAAAAGTATCCCCTTTTTATGATTCAATGCTGGTTAAAATATCCGCGTCTGGGCGTACTTTAGAAGGTGCGATTGATCGTGCTCACCGTGCTTTACGTGAATTTAGAATCCGAGGTGTAAAAACCAATATTGGCTTTTTATTAAATGTTTTAGAGCACCCAACCTTTAGAGCAGGTGAGATGAGAGTGACCTTTTTAGAGAGTCATACAGAGCTTTATAATGTGCCAACACGTCTTGATAGAGGCACAAAAACATTACGTTATTTAGCCAAAATTATTGTAAATGGCAATCCAGATATTAAAAGTTTTGATCCTGAGCAAAGCTTTCGAAAGCCCATTATTCCTAAGTTTGATAAATTAGCAGGATACCCTGAAGGCACCAAAAATAAGCTAGATGCGTTAGGTGCTGATGGTTTTGTGCAGTGGATAAAAGATCAAAAGCAAATTTTGTATACAGACACAACCCTGCGTGATGCCCATCAATCTTTGCTTGCTACGCGCGTTCGTAGTATCGATATGCTCAAGATTGCTGAAGGCTTTGCAAAAAACCATTCGCAAATGTTCTCACTAGAAATGTGGGGTGGAGCAACTTTTGATGTCTCAATGCGTTTCTTGCATGAGTGCCCTTGGGAGCGTTTAAAGCTACTACGGAAAGCTATTCCAAATATACTATTTCAAATGCTATTTCGTGGTTCAAATGCGGTCGGCTATAAAGCCTATCCCGATAACTTAATTGAAAAATTTATTATCGAATCATGGCAAAATGGCATTGATGTCTTCCGTATCTTTGACTCCTTGAATTGGATTGAAGGCATGCGTAAATCAATCCAAGTGGTGCGTGAGCAAACAGGCGGACTCGCCGAAGCAACCATTTGTTATACAGGCGATGTACTGAATAGCGATGCCAGTAATAAATTTAATTTAAATTACTATTTGGATTTAGCCAAACAATTAGAAGATGCTGGCGCGCATACCTTGGCGCTTAAAGATATGGCAGGTTTATTAAAACCTTATGCGGCGGAAATGCTAATTCCTGCTTTAAAAGAAGCGGTCGATTTACCCCTTCATTTGCACACACATGATACCTCATCAATGCAATCAGCCACGCTCTTAAAAGCGATTGAACAAGACATTGATATTGTCGATGCTTGTTTAAGTTCGATGTCAGGCTTAACCTCACAACCCAATCTAAACTCTTTGATTGCCTCTATGCAAGGGCAGCCACGGGAACAAAAATTTGATCTGCCGTCGTTAAATCAATACGCTAATTACTGGGAAGATGTACGTGAGATTTATCACCCCTTTGAATCAGGTTTAAAAGCAGGAACGGCGGAGGTTTATGACCATGAAATCCCTGGTGGTCAATATTCAAATTTGCGTCCGCAATCTATTGCTTTGGGCTTAGAAGATAAATTCGAAGAGGTAAAAGCCAACTATGCCATTGTGAATAAAATGTTTGGTGATATTGTAAAAGTAACACCTTCATCGAAAGTAGTGGGTGATATGGCCATCTTTATGACATCCAATGGTTTGACCGAAAAAGAGGTAATGGAACAAGGTGGTGTGTTAGCTTTTCCTGATTCGGTACATGATTTATTTGTGGGCAATTTAGGGCAACCAAAGGGTGGTTTTCCAAAAGAGTTAAGCAAGCTTGTACTTAAAAATGCCAAGCCCTTTACAGAGCGTCCTAACGACCATCTTAAGCCAATTGATTTTGATAAAGAATTTCCTGAGTTTCAAAAGAAGTTTAGTGATGATTGCAGCATGCTCGATTTTCTTTCTTACATGATGTATCCCAAAGTGTATGAGGATTTTTATGAGCATCAGCAAGAATATGGAAACATCTCGGTTCTGCCTTCAACAGCATTCTTCTACGGACTAAAGCAGCGTGAAGAAGTTGCTGTGGAAATAGGTCGTGGCAAGACTATTATTATCAAAAAAGTATATTGCTCTGAACCTGATGCTGGTGGCATTCGCACGGTCACTTTTGATCTAAACGGTCAAACTAGGAGTATCACTATCAGGGATGACTCAGTTGTCTCAACGCAAAAAGTAAACCAAAAAGCTGATGCGGATAATGAAATTGGCACACCTATTTTAGGAAGGTTATCAACAATAACCGTAGAAGAAGGGCAAGAAGTTGAAAAAGATGCCCCGCTTTTTGTTATTGAAGCAATGAAAATGGAATCCACCATAACCGCGCCATTCGCAGGAATAATAAAGAAAATTTACTTAGAAACAGGTGAAATACTTGAACAAGGTGATTTAGTTATAGAGTTTGAATAGTGTGATTGAAAATAGTTTTTCTGAGAAAACTTGGTTTATTTAGAGTTTGTCGAAGGGAAAGTACACCCCCCCACTTTTCGGTCTTTTTTTGCAAATTTTTTATAAAAAGGAAAAATCATGGCAGTAAAAGATAGCGTAACCCTTATTGATAATCGTACAGGTAAGCAGATTGAGCTAGACCTGTTAACGCCAACAAGTGGCCCAAGCACTATTGATGTACGAAGTTTATACAAGCAATTAGGCTACTTTACTTACGACCCAGGTTTTATGGCAACAGCAAGTTGTTGGAGTGATATCACCTATCTTGATGGTGAAAAGGGTATTCTTGAATATCGCGGTTATCCCATCGAGCAACTAGCGCAAGAAAGTACCTTTTTAGAAACCTGTTATCTACTGCTCAATGGCGAGCTACCCAATGAAGATGAAATGGAAAGTTTTGAATACACCATTAAACATCACACCATGCTTCACGAACAACTGCTTCGCTTTTACAGCGGCTTTCGCCGAGATTCACACCCAATGGCGATAATGGTCGGCGTAGTTGCTGCGCTCTCGGCTTTTTATAACGATGATGAGGATATCCATAACCCCGAACATCGTCTCGATGCCGCGCATCGACTTATCGCTAAAATGCCAACCATTGCCGCATGGAGTTATCGTTATGCCATGGGGATGCCTTTTATTTACCCTAAAAACTCACTCGGTTTTAGTGAAAACTTTTTGCACATGATGTTTTCCATGCCTAGTGAAGATTATGAAGTTGATCCACTACTAGCAAAAGCATTAGACATTATTTTTATTCTGCATGCTGACCATGAGCAAAATGCATCGACATCCACCGTGCGTTTAGCAGGAAGTTCTCAGGCTAACCCTTTTGCAGTGGTTGCCTCTGGCATTGCTTCTTTATGGGGGCCAGCCCACGGCGGTGCAAATGAAGCTGTGATTAAAATGCTGATGGAAATAAATGATTCAGGCAAGCCATTAGAGTATTTCATTGAAAAAGCCAAAGACAAAACTGATCGTTTTCGGTTAATGGGTTTTGGGCATCGTGTTTATAAAAACTACGATCCACGCGCCAAGATTATCAGAGAAATTTGTCATAAAATGCTTGAAGACGGTCAATGCACGAACCCAGAGCACCAAAAACTATTAGACACCGCCATGCAGTTAGAAAAAGTTGCATTGGAAGACGACTATTTTAAATCGCGCAATTTATACCCAAACGTGGATTTCTATTCGGGTATTATTTTCCTTGGTATGGGCATTCCACTAAATATGTTTACCGTATTATTTGCCGTAGGTCGTACGGTTGGTTGGGTAACGCAATGGAATGAAATGATGGCAGATCCACAAACTAAAATTGGTCGACCAAGGCAACTATATACGGGTGTGGCAACGCGTGATTATCTGGATATAAATAAACGTTAGTGAGAGGTATCCTCACTAATTACTTTTTTATTCTAGCAACGCCAGAGTCAATTGCTGCCTGCGATATAGCGGCTGGAATTCTATCGGGCAAACGAGGGTCAAGTGGAGTTGGGATAATATACTCAGGTCCAAATTCCATTGACTCCATTCCATAGGCTTTTAATACCTCATCTGGTACGGGTTCTTTGGCAATTTCAGCAAGTGCTTTTACCGCGGCCATTTTCATTTCGGTGTTTATGTGAGTAGCTCTTACGTCTAACGCGCCACGGAAAATAAAGGGGAAGCCCAAAACATTGTTTACCTGATTGGGGTAATCTGAGCGACCTGTCGCCATAATAATATCGGGGCGAGCTTTGCGTGCTACTGCAGGGTCAATTTCTGGGTCAGGATTTGAAAGAGCAAAGACAATGGGGTTTTCTGCCATGGCTTCGAGTGCTTCGACACTCATTAAGTCTGGTCCTGAAAGACCAATGAAGACATCCGCATCGGTGCAGGCATCAAGTAAGGTGCGATGCTTCGTTTTCAATGCCCATTCTTGTTTGTATTTATTTAAATTATCACGTCCTGAGTGAATTACCCCGCCACGATCTAACATAAACAAGTTGTTTTTATTTGCGCCTAAAGAGGTTAGCACTTGCATGGATGCAATGCCCGCAGCGCCCGCTCCTAGGCAAACGATTTTGGCATCTTTTAACTTTTTACCCTTAATCTCTAAGGCATTGAGTAAACCAGCGGCGATGATAATGGCCGTGCCATGTTGGTCATCGTGAAACACTGGAATATCGAGTTTTTCTTCAAGAATTCTTTCAATCTCAAAGCACTCTGGTGCTTTAATATCTTCCAGATTTATTCCACCAAAAGTTGGTGCAATATTTTCAACTGTTTGGATAAAGCTCTCAATACTGGGAGCATCTACTTCAATATCAAATACATCAATATCAGCAAAACGCTTGAATAAAACACCTTTTCCTTCCATCACAGGTTTGCCTGCTAAAGCACCCACATTGCCTAAACCTAGCACTGCTGTACCATTCGTGATGACGGCAACCAAATTACCTTTTGCCGTGTATTTATAAGCATTTTCACTATCTTTAACGATCTCTTTTACAGGCTCAGCTACACCAGGCGTATAAGCAAGAGATAGGTCTTTTTGGGTTTCAGTCGATTTAGTAATTTCAATCGCAATCTTGCCAGGCTTAGGATAAAGATGGTATTCGAGTGCTTCTTCTTTTAGTGTTTTCTTTGACATTATGATCTCTGCTGACTATTTCAATTACTTAACAATTTTAACTAAGCGTCCGTGCACGGGTTGTCCTTTAGGGAACATGCCGTTAATCAAGCGTAAACGTTGTTCACTAACTTTACTGCGACGTGCAAGACTAGCATAGGTCAATCCGCGGGTACTTGCCTTGCCCACAACGATTCGCCCGTATTTATTTTTGCTAATACGATATTTAAGGCCATTGATTTGTTGTAAATAGCGATCATGGTTGGCGCCAATAGTGCCAGCCGATTTAATGCCGCTTGCCGCATTTATCACTTTCTTTAGGCGAGTATCGTTATCAGGGTGGGTGGCGAAAACGCCGTGATAAGAGCTTGGCTGACGACCATTTCGGCGTGCTTGAAGTTTATTAAACTCTTCTTGTGCTTTGAGAACACGAACCACATCAATCATATTTTTAGGGTCATAGCCTACGCGTGCCAGATATTCTGCACCTAAGCGATCCGCCTGAAGCTCATGCTTTCTGCCATAGCCTCTGATTAGCGCCGTGCCCAGTTGATTTAGTTGTTTGCCATTTGAAGCTCCCGCTTTTTTAGAAAGAATACTGACTAAAATAGCACTTGCCATACCAGCACTTTGTTGCTGTACGCCGTGGCGGGCAGTAACATGACCAATCTCGTGACCTAATACACCCGCTAACTCACCTTCAGAGTTTAAGTAGGCCATAATCCCTGTGGTGATATAAATGAAGCCACCCGGCAGGGCAAACGCATTTACACTGGGATCATCTAAAACAGTAAAAGTATAGCGAATACCATTGCGATGGCTTTGTCTGGCTAGCTTTTGACCAAGATTATTTACATAAGCTTGTAATCTAGGGTTGTTATAGCGTTTTTTTGTTTTCATTATGCTGTTATGGCCTTGGCGGCCCATGGAAATTTCTTGATCTTTTGAGATCAGTGAAAAATCCTTCTTACCAGTGACAGGATTGGCTGAACAACCTGTCAATGTAATGAATGCTGTGGCTACTAGTCCGAGTGTTAAGCTAGTAAATAAGGTTTTAATTTTTATTCTCGCTATCATTGTTAGAGTTCCATCTTAAAATTGGTGTGTCACTACTTTTTCCTTGCTTCTCTTTTTTCACAGTTGTTACAATCATTTGGTTTATCGAAATCTGAGAAGGGTGATTAAGATAAATGATACGTTTATTATGCTTCTTTCTTAAAATTCCCGAAACAGTAATAGTTTTATTTAATAACTTATTCGTATTATAGGACTTAAAATAAGCGAAGTTCTTCTTTTTTATTTTTAATTGTATGTGATGCTTGGAATCGCTTTCAAGTTGAATAGTTATTGATTTACGTTTTATAAAAATACCTGTTACTTTTCCTTCTAAACGAACATAACTTTTTGTTTTTAAAGGCAGGGTTTTAGCGCTCTTTAGTTTATTCTTTTTGTATTTCCATATCCGTAGTGATTTTGCTTGGGCACGAGCTTCGGATTGACGATAACAATCGGCTAACAGAATATTGGGTGGATAAGCTAATCCTTTGGCATAGCCTTGCTCTAAAAGCCAATTTGAAATATTGGTGCCATCGGGCAAATAAACATGAGCGAGTGTGCGTTTATATCTATCGTATTTTTCTTTGCCGTAACGAAGTTGAATTTTATAGCGGTGCTTTTTTAATAACGCCCGTAGAGCTTCTCTCGCTTTTGCGCCGTAAGCCTCGGCTTTTTGCTTATGATGTTTAGTTTCAGGTGTATCTATTCCAATAATGCGTATTTTTTGTTTATTGGTGAGCAGTAGGGTGTCGCCGTCATAAACCCATTTAACGGTGGCGCTGATGGCTGGTGAAAGCTGATTATTCGAACAATTATTAGCAGAAAGTACAGTTCTGCTGAGCGGGCTTGGTTTATCCTGAGCGTAGTCGAAGGGAAGTACACCCCCCCACTTTGACTCACTTTGTTCGCCCTTCGGGTCGTCGTCGCTTTGCTCCAACGTTGTCTCGCTAACGCTCGGCTCACTGTTTTTTTGTTCTGTTTCTTTATAAAAGACACTGCCAGCATAGGCAATTGAGGTTGTTTCTATAAACAACACAAGCACAAAAAAGGCACTCATAAAGAGTGCCTTTTTTAAGAATTGCGACGTAATCGTCGAAATGCTTGTAATAATATTACTTTCTACCGTAGCGAGAGTTGAACTTGTCAATTGCACCTGCGTTAGCATTAGTATTTTGCTTTCCAGTGTAGAATGGGTGAGAAGCACTTGAGATATCCACTTTGATGAGTGGGTACTCATTACCATCTTCCCATTTAATGGTTTCTTTAGAAGAAAGCGTAGAGCGCGTTAGAATTTTAAAATCACTTGAAAGATCTTGAAAAACAACTTGGTTGTAATCTGGATGTATATCGGTCTTCATGGGAAGATCCTCTTAAAATAACGTATTCAAAAATCGAAGAGCGGGGATTCTATCAGAAAGCAATACCTCAATGCAAGGGCACAACAAAGTATTCTGAATAATATAATCTAATCATATTAGAGCTATGATAACGAAATTAGACAGAAGTCATAGTAACAGAGTTAGATAGAAGCCGTCACTAGTGTCCCAACGTTAAATCAAACAAATTCAACTGCTTAGAGGTTTCGTCATTTTCGGTTTTGCTCTCTATATTTGTAAGCAACTGATCTAACGGCGTTTTCTCAAAAAGACTAAGGCTTAATGGGATATGTTCGATTAATTGAACAAAACTAGCTCTCCTGTGTGCATTGCTTACCTCTTAAATCACGAATAATACGGGGATTTAGAAGGGCAGTCCTGTTGAAATCAATACCCTTGATAAAGTGGTGTTTTTGGCAGAAAATACAGTGGCTTATACGGTTTTAATTTCTCAACGTTGGACACTAATGAAACGCTGTTAGCTGTCTGCGACGCAAAAGCATTAGAAACAGTCCTGATTTACCAATGCGCCAGTATTAGTTTACTGGAAAAACTCAATGCCATAAATTGCCGTAATT
>CAYTRF010000038.1:0-8262 GCA_964440065.1 uncultured Cocleimonas sp.
CCCCACTTTTCGTCACTTTTTTACGATGGACTTAATCAGGATTTCCTTAAAAAACATACTCATCACCTTCTTTAGCAACTGTGACTTTGCACTTTGGGTTTTGCGTTAACATCCAATCAATCGCGTCTTGTGCTATCACATCCAACTGATCATCCGTGCGCGCGGGATCATGGTGAAATAAAATGAGATTAGCTACTTTCGCATCAGCTGCTAGTTGTAGTGTTTGAGAAATGAGTGAGTGACCCCAGCCGTGTATTCTTTCTTTCTCATCATCTAAGTACATGGCATCGTGAATTAAATAATCCACTCCTTGTAAAAAAGTTACCCACTCATCGTAAGACGTATTGGGCTCATTAGGCGGGAACAACTCATTATCGGTAACATAAGCCATGCTACCTTCTTCTGATTCAATTCGATATGCCGAGCCACCACCGGGATGATTTAATGATTGAGTTTTAATGATATTACTCCCAATCAATAATAGGTCATCCTCCATAGATAATACGGTCACTTTAGCTTCCAACTTATCACTGGGTACGGGGAAGTGCGGGTCTGTCATTTGAGTTAAAACAGAATGTGCATTTTCTTCCCCTAAATGTGCGGCAAGTAAGTTAATCTCTTGGTCCGCTTGATAGGCAGGTAGAAAAAAAGGAAAGCCTTGAATATGATCCCAATGATAATGACTAAATAATAAGTTTAAGGGTTTTTTTATACCATCTTTAAGGAGCTCGTCTCCAAGTTTACGTATACCTGTCCCTGCATCGAAAATAAATAATTCATCATCCGATGTTTTGACGAAAACGCAGGACGTATTTCCACCATAGCGAACCGTATCAGCTCCTGGGGATGCGATAGAACCTCGAACACCATAAAACTTTATTTGCATTATTTTTTTGTATTCATCCTTATTTTTCGGGAGCTAAATTATTTTACTATTAAAGCTATTTTACTATAAAAACACCCTCGACATGATTTGACGGATCAGCATCTTCCGATAAACCAAAAGAACCGAGTACCGCTTCAGCATTACTACCTACAAAATCTCCTGAAATAAATCCGCTGGCATCACTGGGGGTACTTGGAGTACCTGGATCAGAATTTATAACACTGGCGCCATTCATTTGTAAATCTAAATCACCTGACTCAATTTTGCCGTCAAAAACAGCTACCCAAGTTTCATTAGGCGTATTAACAGATAATGCACCATTAGTTACATTACCCGTTTCAAAGTTCATATCCATTTGTACTTGTAAATTAGTTGCGGCTCCTGCACTTGCACTAATTAAACTATCCACAATGGTTTCATACCGCGAGAATGAGCCTGTTTTTGCACTAACGATGGCTGGATCCGTCGCTTCGTAGGTAGCCCAAATTAAACCATTATCAGTATTATTATCAATAGTTCTAGTGGCAAGAGATGTATCAAACTCCCCCCAATAACCCCAACTTACTGCAAAGCCACCTACAGATTGCTGAAAGTTCTCAACGACTCCACCCGTAACATTTTCGAGTAAATTTAGCCCAACCTTAAAGATAGGAGTAGATACACCGAGTTCAGAAGCTTTTGCATCTGATCCAGATGATAGTCTTGATTGATCAATTGCAATAGCATTATGCTCAAAGGTAACCACAACGGGTGGTGGCAGTATTATTATAGGAGGGGGTGATACCACCACTGGCGGTTGTATCACAGGTTGTATCACGGGCGTTACTACAGATGGAACACTGGGTGGTAATACTCCATCTTGAACTAATTGCTCCAGTGGGTCGATAGGAGAACTCCTTGTTTGCAATGTACGACCAGCCAAAAAATCCTCTTTAAACAGATCCTTAGCTTTTTTGATACGTATGTTTGAACTATGCCCTGTTTTAAAAACATCAGGAACATGCTCAAGGCCATTGCATTTACCCAATTGATCAATAAAAATAAACATAAAGGGTTGAGAACGGCCTAATAAAATATTACAACTATTCCTAGCACGGGCGCGCAAATGAATCACACCATCCCAAACAGCCACATACATACCATTTGAAACTATTTCTACTTCATAGTCAGTACCACGAATACCAATCGTTGCTAACGGGGTGCGCAGTTCATATGCCTTTTTATTACCCTTACCTATTGCGCCAGTAATGGTTCTTAAGCCGCCTGATAAAAGCTCCAGTAATGCTGAGTTATCTTTACTACCCTTTGTATATTGATATTTCTTAATTTGTAAGACCGAGTTTTCCTGCAATGAAATAATCGCCTGATCAATCATTCTAAACTGTGCACGCCCACTCTGACCCACCCGTATTTCATCGTTTTCAAAGATAGTTGAACGACGTTTAAGCGTTACATCATTTCCAGCACGAGTTGTTATTACATCACCACGAGTTAATAAGGTTTTTCCTGCTTTTTTATCTTCTGCTAAAGCCATATTACTCATCAAGAACAGAGTAAAGAAAAGTAATCCTAAAAAGCTAATTTGTTTACTCCCAGTCATAACGTAACCCTACCTTTACTTCATTTCTATTGGTATCGTACAGATTCAAATTACTTTTATTATTAATATGTTTAGCTGAAAAAATTAATGAAACTTTGTCATTTATTTGCCATTGATGCCCTACTTTAAGGCTGTAACGATCATCCTTTCTCTTTTCATCTGGGTAGACAGGGTAATTCCCTTGATGTCGATAATGTCGAAAATCCACCCCTAAATAAGTTTGGTTTTTCTCATTCCACTCTTTGACACCCAAGTACCCCAAACCACTAATATCGCGACTAAACTGTTTACCTACATTCTCATCGGGAGATTCTTTACCTAAATAAATACTAAACTGGTGCTGAATATCTGCAATTTGTTTATCTAATCTCCCCGTCACTATGGCTCTGCTCCGATCACTGATTGAAAGTTGCTTATTGTCATATTTTTCAAGACTTAATTTGGCACTTGCAACTGTATTTTTACCTATGGCTTTACGAGTGACCACATCAAATCCATAAGTATTCGCATAGAAATCTCCATCCAACATGATTGGTTGAATTCTAGCCACTAACTGATACTGATACTGCTTTTTCTTATTGTTAAATGTCATCCCTGCACGTAAATCAGTTACGTCAAAATCTGACTTCTTAAAATATTTTCGATGCGTTAAGTTTGCTAATATAAAAGTACTTTTTTGTTTGTTTATAATCGTTCGATGTTTTAGCTGAAACTTTGATTCAGCATAGCCACTACCTTGTTTGACCGCTGCCGGGTCTAGACTAATCAAACCAAAGCTCGGTAAATCAATTTCTTCTTCTTTTGAACCAAAGTTAATATTGTCATCATAACCAATAGAAAACGAAGCTAGTTTTTTTGTTATGGAACGCTTGGTTTTTTTATCAGTCTTTTTTTGTAGTTCAGCAATGTAGAGTTGTACTTTTTGTTCGACAACAGGTGGCGGTGACAAACTTAGAACATCATTGAACTCTTTAATGGCTGCCAATTTATTATTTAAACTTAAATAAGCCCGTGCTAACTCTAAGCGGGGTCGAATAACATTCGGAGTATTGATCGTGACCCGATCAAGCGCAAAAACAGCCTCATTGTAATGACCTGTTTGCAGCGCAGATAAACCATAAAGATAATCGAAACGTGGATCACCTTCAAACTCCAAATATAGTTTTTTAGCCTGCTGGTAGGCTTGTGCATACTGCTGTTGTTTTATATATTTTTCTAATACGGGAAATACACTGGCAGCAGAAACCGACTTCAATAATATCAAAGCGGTTAATGTGGCAAATAATAGTAGTTTTTGTTTTTTCATATGTTTTTTAAGTTATTGAACTTACCTTATCTAAAAGTACACCCCCCCACTTTTACTCATTTTATTCGCCCTACGGGTAGTCGTCGCTTTCGCTCCAACTTTATCTCGCTTTGCTCGGTTCGATGTTTTTTTATGCGGGAGACTGAAACTTATTCGAGGTTCGGATCTACATAAACAGCACCTGATGCTATAAAACCATTTATTGTTTGATCTCCATTTATTCCAGAGGCACCACCTTCTTCAACGGGCGCACCAACCGCTATTACGCTTCCAGAGTCACTAATTGCTACAGAGTTTCCAAAATCATCACCAACAATTTGCTGACCAGGAGGTCCAAATCCAGTTCCACCATCGGAGTTACTAGATTTAATATAAATTGGTGCCCCCCAACTTGATCCTGTTCTTTCAAATAAGTAAGCTGCTCCTGCACTCTCTTCATCATCTAGCAATGGGTTTGCACCAATCACTCCATCAGATGAACCATCCTCACCAGGAGCCCCAATGATAATTTTATTCCCATCGGCACTAATTGCTGCTGAAGTACCAAAAGCATCAAAAGCATCTGCATTGCTATCAACAATAGCAAGGACAGCTTGTTCTACCCAACTTCCAGAGACCTTTGTAAAGACATAAGCTGCACCTACATCGTCACCCACGCCTGAATCTTTATTCGGGGCTGTGGCCACAAATGTATTGCCGTCATTACTTATTGCTAGTGTTGAACCAAAATTATCAGAAGTCGCCGCATCGCTTGCCGTTATTAAGCCACCTTGTTGTGACCAAGTTGAGCCCACTCTAACAAAATGATACACAGCACCTGCACGGGATGCTGCTGTATCCTCGCCAATTGCGCCAACAATCAAACTATCGCCACTTCCATCAAGGCTTACTGTTTCGCCAAACCGATCATTAGCATCAGCATTCGAAGCTTTAATATAAGCTTGTTGGGCCCAATTTAATCCGTCGAATTTGAAAATATATACAGCACCTGATGTAGGGGAACCATTGCCCTGATCACCACCTACCCCCGTTGCTGTACTATCTTCATTAGCTGATCCCACGGCAATTATCGTCCCATCTCCGCTTACACTCACTGATCGGCCAAAGAAGTCGAATGCGTCTGTATTACTCGCTTTTAAATAGGCTTGTTGCGTCCAAGTTGTACCCGTCCTTGAAAAAACCAATGCGGCTCCTGAGCTACTTGCAGAATTATCCGATTGATCCCCATTAACTCCTGTTGCGTTACTGTCTTCACCTGTTGCGCCACTCACCAGCGTATTGCCATCATTGCTTAAAGAAACCACACCATCAAACAAAAAGTTATCTCCTATTTGAAGAGTCGCTTGATACTGCCAACCTCCTGTATCTAGAATATATATAAATACTGAGCCACCCATAATACCTGATGCGACAACAGCCATAGTGGTTCCATCAGAACTTAGAGCAACCGAATCGCCAAATAAATCGCCTAAAACTTGATCAGGCACAGATCCCACTGATGGACCTGGATTTTGTGATTTTACATAAGTGGATTTTGGTATTACCGTAACTCCCACAAGTTCCACCTCTGCATCTCCCGAATCAAGACCCAAATTATCCGTTACTATATAGCTAAAGTTATCCGAAGCAGGAGGCAAGTTATTTGGGGTATAGAAAATATCTGGAGATGTGAACGGCGTACCCAAAGTAACACTCAACGTACCGTTAGTAGGCGCTGTGACAATGGTAAATGACGCAATGCTTCCATCCACATCCGATCCAGATAAAGTAATTGGCTCAAAACTAGTCCCAGTGAGTTGAATCACTAATGGATCAGCAGCAGGTGCATCATTTACAGGATCAATAATAATACCTACATTCGCAGAAGCTGCCCCACCATTACCATCGCTAATCGTATAAGTTAATGCGGGTATTGCTCCATTAAAGTTAAGAACTGGTATAAAGATGAATGAGCCATCTGGATTGATTGTGATATTTCCAAATGGAACATTATTTCCATCAAGTAAATCCGTTGCAGTTGCAATGGATAAGACATCTGGATTGGTATCACCGTCTATATCAATAGCTGCAGAAGTTACTATTAAAGTATCTCCATCGATATCACTATCGACACCTATACCATTGTTCCCCGTAATAACATTTCCTGTGAGCGTATTATCTTCATCTTTATTATAAGTATCATCAACTGCAACTGGATTATTATTTGGCTCGGGTATATCTGTAACGGTAATGCTCACCGTAGCGGTATTGGAGTCATCAGTACCATCGTTAACCTTAAAGGTAAAACTATCTGACCCTGCAAAGTTAGGAGTTGGCGTGTACACAAGGTTTGGCGCAGTTCCACTTAATGTGCCGTTGCTTGGCTGGCTTAGTAACGTAAATGTTAGCGCATCACCCTCTGCATCTGAGGCAGTTAAAACAATTGAGTTTGCGCTGCTATCTTCATCCACCGTAACTGATTGATTATTTGCTATAGGAATACTATTAACAGATAGAATATTAATCAAAACCGTTGCAGGAATAGAGTCCAATGAACCATCATTTGTAATAAAACTAAAGCTATCTGGGCCATTAAATCCTGTATTTGGCGTATAACTATGATTAGGGGAAGTCCCTCCTAGAATACCATTGCTAGGGTTAGTAGAAATACTGAATGACAATGTATCACCATCCACATCAAATCCTGAAAGAACTATACTGGTAATGGGCTGATCTTCATTTGTGATTAGTTGCTGACCAAAAGCCAAAGGACGATCATTCACAGGTGAGACAAAAATATCCACCAGAGCAGGGTCTGATGTTTCTGAATCATCACTCACTGTGAAGGTAAAACTATCGCTACCATTAAAGTTTTGATCTGGTATGTATATTAAATTAGGTGGAGTTCCTTCCAATATGCCATTTAATAATAATACCGGTGTCGTAAGATTAAAGCTTATGTCATCTCCATCTTCATCATCAGCTATCAAAGTAATGCCGACTGGTGCGTCTTCATTAGTAAAGACTTGTTGCCCTTCGGCTGTTGGAGGATTATTTACTGGTGGTGGAATTCTGACGATAACTTTTATGACCGTGGTATCAGTTAAATCATTACTATCCGTCACTACCAATGCATATAACAACACTGATTCAACATTGGGTACGGTAATACTGGGACTAACAGCAAAACGATCACTTAAAGAAACATTAAATTGTGTTTGTTGATCTACTCGAAACCATGTGAAATTAACCAACACTCCTTCTTCATTATCATGACTTGCGCTTCCATCAAGCACAATGGTTTCGCCGGGCTCTGCAAAAACCTCTGTTGGTAAAATAGCGGAAGGTCTTGAGGCGAAGGTAATTAAACTGGGTAGATTTTCACCGGTAACAATCGGAAGCCCAAGTGATTTATTAATATTGCGAGCATAGGTGTTTAGATGAAGGGCTGGGTTATCTCTAAGGGTTGCTTGTATTCTCTTTAGCCAATCATTGCCAACGAGATCAATTGCTCCTTCAGCCGAAAAATCATCACCTATTTGATCTATGATTTGCTGTACATTTACTTCTTGTTTATTGGCAACTTCCATCAAAGCACCTGATAGAAGAATCAATAGGGTGTTGTCCGCGTTTAGATTAGAAGCAGTATGGGTAAAATCTAGGCGGTTTACCTGCCTAATACCAAATAAATCAATCAGTTCCTCTGCTGCTTGTCTTAAAGCATCGCTTAAATCTTTCCCTTCACTAATTAATACTTTCGCTCTTTGAGCTTTCCAGTTTGTTAATACATTAACTGAACTGCTATCGAGGTTATCTGTAATAGCGATTAGCTCTACGGCATTTATGGATTCTAGCCCCGTTGATTCGTCAAGAGCCAATCCCTGCGCGTGAATTTGAATATGACTGCCTTCTACTTGTAGATCCCAATCACTAGGAACTTCATATAAAAACTTTCCACTCTTATTGCTCACTTTGGACTCTATCGAATCACCAGTTGGTATAGCTGAAGAATCTAATTTCTCAACCAGTATATTAGAATTAATCGAGAATGGGCCTTTTTGAGCTACACCAGCCGATTGATTCGGCTCAGGTATCTGAGGAATCACTGGGGTTTGAGTGGTATTCGTAGTACTTGTTGTGGTACTAGGCTCGACCTCTGGGGTTTGATTCGAAGCGACAGAAGTTGATCCTCCTCCACAAGAAGATAGAACCGATAGCACTATCACTAATAGTGCCAGTTGGATTGATTTACAATTTAAGCTCATGCCTAGATTAACTCCATCACTCACCATTACATTGCCCGTCACAACTAAATATAGTCTACTTTTAATAAAATGATTCGATTCGCCATCATTACAAATTTTTCTCCTTAGCGGTATCACCCATATGGGTGAGAGAAAGCTGATCAATTCAACAGACTTCACACACTCTACAGCTAATGTTAATCTGAGACCTTTGCACGAGTCAGTGGCGAAAGAAAAATGGGCTAAA
>CAYTRF010000039.1:0-8239 GCA_964440065.1 uncultured Cocleimonas sp.
CCAATTTGTTTCAGCGTCTATCTGTTGAAGTTGCTTGAATCGGCATTTACTTTCTTTAATTATTTGTGATAAATCTCCCATGATTACTAACCTATGTTGATTTAATAGGTTCTAAAGCAAACGCTTCACTAATCATGGATTCCAGCCCATGCTCCTTGATTAAAAGGTTAAAGGATTCAATAGACGGCATATTAGGGATTACGTCAGTGGTCCCTAAATCAATTAAGGCAAATTTCCTTAATACCTTAAACTTAAACAAGGCTTCTTCAATGACAAGAGAGGACATAGAGTAGCGACGCTGTAAAAAGTAGATTCTTAACATCGTTTGAGAAGAAACAATGAGGCGGCCTATATGAGCCTCTAAATAATAAGGTTCGATGGCGTTAACCAATGCATCCCAATTTATGTCTACCTCATATTCTTGTAATTGTTTGAAACGATAGTTTGTGTCGTTCGCATCTTTATTTTGTGTTGTTGAACGTAGCATTTGCATACCTCGCGTACTTATTAGTATAGTAATTATACAAAGTGCAAGCGCTAAATTAAGTTACAAAACCGATGTTACCGTATCATTTTAATTATTTTTTATTATAATTCATAGACTTACTAGTCTAATTTTTACTCTTCATCAATTAACAATGCTCCAGTAAATTCATAAGCATCAAACTCTTGTAAGTCATCAATGGATTCACCTACACCAATAAAACGCACAGGAATGTTTGTTTGTTCTGCTATGGCAAAGAGGATTCCACCTTTGGCCGTGCCGTCTAACTTAGTGACGGTAATGCCAGTTAAGCCCAACGCCTTATTGAATTCTTTAGCTTGAGTGAGCGCATTTTGCCCAATGCTGGCATCGACAATTAGCATGACTTCATGGGGCGCATTTGGGTCAATTTTTTGCATAACGCGCTTAACTTTTTTAAGTTCTTCCATGAGATTAGTTTGAGTATGTAAACGTCCTGCGGTATCCGCTAGCAATACATCTATATTCTTTGCTTTGGCGGATTCCATCGCATCGTAAATAACGGAGGCACTGTCTGATCCAGTGCTTTGAGCAACCACTGGAATATTGTTTCTTTCTCCCCATACTTGTAATTGTTCAACGGCGGCGGCTCTAAAAGTATCACCAGCAGCGAGCATTACTGATAAGCCTTCACTTTGGAATTTCTTCGCTAACTTACCAATGGTAGTGGTTTTGCCTGCGCCGTTAATGCCCACCATGAGAATAACTGTGGGCTTATTGGCGCTATCTATTTCTAGCGGTTTTGAAATAGGCCGTAAAATTTGTGACATCTCGGCATAAAGCGCTTTCATCAATGCTTTTTCATCACTAAGTTCATTACGATCAACACGTTTGGTCAAGTCTGTGATAATACGCTGAGTAGCTTCAACGCCAACATCTGCCATCAAGAGACGTGTTTCTAACTCTTCAAGAACATCATCATCGATTTGTTTTTTGCCTAAGACAAGTGCGCCAATACCGTCGGTAAGCGTATTACTGGTTTTAGATAAACCAGATTTAAGTCGCTTTAATAAGCCTTCTTTTTTGACTTCCTGAGTGTCCGAGGTTTCTGGCTCTGGTTGCACTTCTTTTTGAACTTCTGGAGAATCTTGAGGTTCTAAGTCAGCAGAAGTTTCAGTAACAGTAGTAACATCAGGGTTTTTAAAATCAACAGAAGTTTCTTCTATTGTTTCTTCAACTTGTTCATTGTCGGGCTTTTTTTTCTTAAATAGTCGAAACATCGTTTATACTTGTCTTTAGAATTAATAATCGGGCTTTCAAAAAGGTTACCAAAAATAATGAATAGAAGTTTATCACCTACGAGTTCTGCTCGTATCAGTTTTTTATCAGTAAAAAGTACACCCCCCCACTTTTCCCTGTTTTTTTATAAAGTGCTGAGTTTTTCACTGAGTTTATTGTTGTTTACGGGGCTTGCACAAGGCAAAACAAATCCAGTACATGAGTACAATCTTGATAACGGCATGAAGGTGCTAGTTAAACAAGATAAAAGAGCCCCCGTCGCAGTGATTCAAGTTTGGTATAAAATTGGCACCAGCTATGAACATGAAGGTATAACGGGGCTTTCTCACGCGCTTGAGCACATGATGTTTAAGGGCACTAAAAAGTATAAATCAGGTGAGTTTGAAAAAATGGTTTCTGCTATTGGAGCGCGTAACAACGCGTTTACTTCACAAGATTACACGGCTTATTATGAAGTGTTGGCAGCGGATAAGTTAGAAGATGCGATCGAAATTGAAGCGGATAGAATGCGTAATTTAGTATTTGACGCTGAAGAGTTTAAAAAAGAAATTGAGGTGGTCAAAGAAGAGCGACGCTGGCGAACCGATGATAAACCCAGCTCCTTAACCCGTGAACACTTCAATGCTATTGCCTTTTTGAATAGCCCTTATCGTGCCCCTGTTATTGGTTGGATGGTTGACCTTGAAGGCATGAAAATGCAGGATGCAATTGATTGGTATAAAAAATGGTACACGCCCAATAATGCAACCTTGGTTGTGGTGGGTGATGTTGACCCTGAAAGTGTTCACGCCATGGCGAAGAAGTATTTTGGTGTTTATAAAAGCAACCCTTTACCCGAAGTTAAAGCAAGAACTGAAGTGGAGCAAAAAGGAATTAGAAATATCATTCTCAAGCTACCTGCAAAATTGGCAAGCTTGCGAATGGGCTTTAAAACACCTGGGGTAATTAGCGCTAAACAAGGCAAGGTTGAGGCGTGGGAGCCTTATGCTTTGGAAGTGTTAGCCAATATTTTAGATGGTGGCAACAGTGCGCGCTTTGCTAAAAACTTGATTCGCGGCAAAGCGATTGCTGCGGGTGCTGGGGCTGGCTATTACGGTTATGGCCGATTGCCGAATCTTTTTGTGATTACGGGTACGCCCGCTAAAGATAGTAGTACCGCTGATCTTCAAAAGGCTTTACTTGCTGAAGTTGAAATTTTAAAAACTGAGTTGGTAAGCGAAGATGAGCTTAAGCGAGTTAAGGCTCAGGTGGTAGCAGGTGAGGTTTTTGAGCGCGATTCAATTGAGCACATGGCAACGCTGTTAGGGTCTTTGGAGTCGGTTGGTTTAGGCCACGATTATATGGATCAATATGTACCAGGCGTGTTAGCCGTGACAGCACAACAAATCCAAGATGTTGCTAAAAAATATTTGATTGAAAATGAACTGACCGTGGCGGAGTTGATTCCTTTGCCTCTGGATAGCAAGAATAAGAAGAAGGGGGAGAAATAATGAAATTATTTACCATAAAACTATTTTTAACGGCGTTGATTTTAATAACTCATCAATTAAGTAGTGCCGCCCCTAAAATAGATCATTGGGTGACAGATTCAGGTTTGCGTGTTTACTTCGTCAATGTACCTGAACTCCCCATGCTTGATTTACGCTTAACCTTTGCTGCTGGTAGTGCTTATGCTGCACTTGGCGGCAATAAAGAGGGAGTTTCAGGTATCTTAACAAGCATGTTTGATAAAGGCGCAGCGGGTTTAAATGCTGATCAAATTGCCGAGGCTTTTGAATCAGTTGGTGCAAAGTTTTCGACGGGTTCAGCACGAGATATGGCATGGATTAGTCTGCGTACTTTAACTCTTGATGAGCAAATGGATGTTGCATTAGAGGCATGGCAAAAAGTCATTGAAAAGCCTGACTTTCCAGAAAAAGACTTTGCTCGTTTAAAAAAGCAGGCATTGATTGGCTTGCAAGCTGAAAAGCAAAACCCGAGTTCAATAGCAAGCAAAGCATTTTATAAAAATCTCTATGGCGATCATCCTTATGGATTATCAGAAAGTGGTACAGAAGAAAGTATCAATGCACTAACAAGAGACGATTTGATCGCTTTTAATAAGCAGTACTTCGTCAATAAAAACGGTCTATTAAGTTTAGTGGGTGCAATTTCTAAAGAAAAAGCGACAGAGATTGCGAATAATATTTCAAAAGCCTTATTAAGTGGTGGTAAAGGCGAAGGTAAAAAAGCGGCAGCAATACCAGAGGTGAAAGACTTAGAAAAAGCTAAGGTAGTGCGCATTGCGTATCCATCTTCTCAAGCGCATGTGATGATTGGACAGCCGGGTAATAAACGCGGTGATAAAGATTACTTTTCATTGTATCTTGGTAATCATGGCTTAGGTGGCAGTGGTTTTACTTCCAGATTAATGAAAGAGGTGCGCGTTAAACGCGGGCTCTCTTATAGTGTTTATAGCTACTTTATTCCTATGCAGGAAAATGGTCCTTTTATGCTAGGTCTACAAACTAAACTATCGCAGACGGATGAAGCGATTAAAGTCGCTAGAGATGTATTGGAAGAGTTCCAAAAAAATGGCCCAAGTGATGAGGATTTAGCGGCTTCTAAAACCAATATCATCGGTGGTTTCCCACTTCGCACAGCAAGTAACAAAGATATTATTGGTTATTTGGCTATGATTGGTTTTTATGGTTTGCCGCTTAACTATTTGGATTCATTTACCGATACAGTCAATAAGGTGAGTAGAGAGCAGGTGGTTGATGCGTTTAAACGCAGACTGCATCTAGACAAAATGCTGACAGTGATTGTGGGTGGAAAAGAAGCTGACGATGGCGAGAAGACAAAAGAAAACTAAGCCTAAATCTGGACGTAGTTCAGGAAAATCAAACACCCTGCGCATCATTGGTGGTCAATGGCGCAGTCGTAAACTATCTTTTAGTGATGCCGAAGGTTTAAGACCTACCCCAGATCGCGTCCGCGAAACATTATTTAATTGGCTGCAAAATGATATTCATGGGGCGATTTGTCTTGATCTATTTGCTGGCAGTGGCGCGCTGGGTTTTGAGGCGCTCTCACGAGGTGCTGGCCACGTTACCTTTGTTGAGAAAGATAGAACTGTAGCTGATCAACTGGAATCTAACATAAGTGTATTAAAAATACTTTCAGCTAGCGCAGAGGTTTTACAAGGCGATGCATTAGAGTATCTACAAAAAATAGCCGAAAAGGGGGGGGGTGTGCTTGATATTATATTTCTTGATCCTCCCTACAGAAAAAATATGATACAAAAATCCTTGAGTCTTCTTCAAGAAAAATCTCTAATAACGTCCAATACTTTAATTTATTTAGAACACGAATCAGAGGAAACTTTTGATGAGTCAGCTTATGGCTTGAATATTTTGAAAGAGACCAATGCAGGACAGGTGAAGTGCTACCTTTTGCAGAATAAAATTAAGAATTAAAGAGAGTGATCTATAGGCAAAAAAAAACCCTTCTTTTCGAGTGAAAAGAAGGGTTGAAAGAACGAACAGTGTGTTACTGAACGGTAACTGTTTTCTCAAATAACTCCGAGATTAACAGGTTCTTTTCATTTGCTGCTTCTGCATTTAAGAAGCCATCTGGAGCAGTTGGGAACTGCGTATTAGCACCTTTGGTCATGTAGTAGGCTTTGTAGGTAATCGTAATATCACCCGTTACACCTGTTGCATCAAACTCAATGGTATAAGCTTCACGCTCATTAGGTGATAGTGAGGTTGCCTCGACACCTGTCGAATCAATGCCTGGGCGAATTACATTAACCCCAGCTTGATTGGATATGAGCTGGTAACCGTAAATACGCGTAAAGCCAGTAGTTGGTGCGGCATCATCAACAATCTTACGTACTTTAATTTTACCTTGATAACGCCATAGACCATTACCTTGCTGGGTTGGTGTTGCACCACCCAATGGGCCTGGGAAGCCAGCAGGGTGAACGGATACAAAATCCACCACTTCACTGCCAAACTTTTGAGATTGTACTGCGCTACCATCCAAATCAGGTGTTTGACCAGAAAACTTTACACTCTCTACTGGCGCTTTACGGGTAACTATTTCGTGCCCTGCTAGTATGGTTTCGCCAGGTAAAGTTGCAACCTCATGGACGAGATCTTCAAACAAAGAGTTACCCGATGCTTGCATTAGAGGTAATTTAGCCCCTGTTGAGTCAGTCGCAATAACGCGCATTAAAGCGCGACGCATTGGCATAGTGCCTGGGAAGAAGTGACCTGTTTGATTAAAGAGGCTGGCACTAACAGTCACTTTATTGTCTTCTTTCGTGGCTGTTAAAGTTGAGCTAACGGCACTTTTGAGTTTCACTGAGCTGTAGTTATTGATCTTAGTAGCCATGAAAGCATGATTATTTAAGTACTTTTCAGGAACAGGACCTTCGGTGCCTTCAGGATCAAAGTGCGAAGTGACGCCATCAGCGGCTGTGAACAATTCATCTGGGCTATTCCATTTATGTAATACCGTTTTATTAGCCACTCTTTCCATATGACATAGCACACATTTTGGTGACTCGGCTGTGCTGGTATTGCTGGCAGCGTTATCGAAGTTACTATTCGCTTGCCAAATGGCACAACCCGTATTGAAATGACCGTTCTCGTTCTTTCTGCCCAAGGCACATTGATGACAACTTAAGCATAGCCCTTTACTTTGTGCTTCAAAGTGTTGAGCTTCAGGGTCGGCTGTGAAAGAAGCTTTGAGCAAGCTACCTCGATCAACTGTATCTGAGGCATTGTTATTGTGCGTAGCTGTTACGCCAAAGGGGCCGTAGAAGGGACCACCTGTGTGCTGTCCAAGTACAATGCTTTTCATTGTGTGACGACCATCAGACTTCTTATTGGTATCAAAATCAGCTAATACCTTTGGCGTGTTGCCATAATCATTATAAATTTCTGCAGCAGCGAAACGGAAGAAAGAATTCATTTCCTTATCTTCACCGTCTTTGGTGTAGTGCAAAGTATCACCAGCAGAGAAGCCACTGTTAGGTAGTGTTTTAGCTAAGGTGTATTCACCGCCATCATCACCATCAGCGCTCAACATACGCACGGTTTCAATACTGTGACAATAAGCACAGTTAACACCTTCACGGTTATGCGAATGACCTATATGAAGTGTTGATTTAAAAACTTTACCTTGATTGTCAAAGCCCACAACCGAAGTTGGTTTAGTAGGATCAAATCCTGGACCAACAACATTATCCTCATTGGCAGTTTTTAATTCGGCTAGCTTAGCTTTGGTTAATGCTTCACCACCAGTGGATATTTCTTCAAGGTCAATTTTAATATCACCAGAATAATAAGCAGCGGGAGCATGACATTTGACACAAAACTGAACACGTCCTTTGAATTTTTTATGATTCTCCATTTTGGTTGCTTCGTCTTCAGGTGCAAGCGATAACTGAGTAAGGCGCGCACGAACCACGTTTTGGAATTGTCCTTGAAAGATAGGGCCTTTCCAAGCGACGCTGTGCCCTGATTGATTCCAAGTATCATAAAGATCGTTATGACAGTGCTGACATTTCTCTTTAGCACTATCAAAAACAGTGTGTTGGTAACCCGTATTTGCAATGACTTCTGCCTCACCCGGTGTGGCTTTAGCATTGCGTGGGTTGTCAGGAATGGGTGTTTCTGTCGATGAACTGCCACAAGCACTCAGTATAAAGAGTGCTAAAACAGCACCCATAATTGATGATAGTCGAAATTCCATATCGTATCTCCTCCTAGATAATTTGGAATACTAGCGATTGAATTTCAAGACACAATATAATCCCCAGCAACATAGAACATGTTATCTAATGGATGTCTTAAATTCTAAATGAAGCATTAGTCTACCTAGCGGGGTGACTAATAGTTGTTATATTCATTTAAAAGAATAACGCTTGTCTGGAGACAAGATCTTATTATTTTCAAGCTAGCGGTTTGTGATTATTAATTATTGGTAAGCGGTTGTTATATAATTACTGACTTAACACGTAAATTAATTTGCACACAACTCTTATTCTAGTACATATATTGGGTTCTTGCGAGTATTTATAAAAAACACCAGTATTGTATAATTCTAGTATCGTTTTTAAACAGAAGAGCTAAAGCCTTGAGTTTACCACCTGCAATTTTCATTATAGGACCTACCGCATCAGGTAAAACAGGTCTTGCGATTACGCTGATGGAGCATTTTCCTATTGAGTTAATTAGTGTGGATTCCGCGTTAGTTTATAAAGATATGGATATTGGTACTGCCAAACCTAGTAAAGAAGAATTAACGAAAGCACCGCATCGTTTAATTAGTTTTCTTAATCCGTCGGAGACTTATTCTGCCGCTGATTTTCGCAAAGATGCTTTGAGGGAAATGGCAGAAATTACTGCAAAAGGTAAAATTCCAGTGTTAGTGGGCGGTACTATGTTGTATTACCGTGCGCTTGAAAATGGTTTAGCAATTTTG
>CAYTRF010000040.1:0-8192 GCA_964440065.1 uncultured Cocleimonas sp.
GGTCTATGATCTAGGCGGTGGAACATTTGATATTTCCATTCTCAAACTTAATAAAGGTGTGTTTGAAGTGATGGCAACGGGTGGTGACTCAGCTTTAGGGGGGGATGACTTTGATCACCTCTTAGCAGAGTGGATATTAGATTCGGCGGTGAAAAATACATCATCCATTGCCAAATCGGGGGATAACTCCTTTGATCAAAAAGTCACTCGCCAAGCCCTGCACGAAGCACGTCGCGTTAAAGAAGTATTGACTACTAATAATGAGGCTGACGTTAGCCTTGCTGATTGGATTGGCTCGATTAGTCGTAAAGAATTTGAACAAATTGTAGCCCCGTTAGTTAAACGCACCTTATTGGCTAGTCGCAGAACCTTACGCGATGCGGGTTTGAATAAAGCACAAGTACATGATGTTGTGATGGTGGGTGGTTCTACACGGATGCCGATTATTCGTGAGAAAGTGGGCGAGTTTTTCGACAAACCCCCTTTAGTTGATCTTGATCCTGATAAAGTAGTCGCTATTGGCGCGTCGATACAAGCGGATGTTCTGGCAGGAAACAAACCCGATTCGGATATGTTGTTGTTGGATGTGATTCCGCTATCATTAGGTTTAGAAACCTACGGTGGTTTAGTCGAGAAGGTTATATCACGCAATACGACGATTCCGATTACACGCGCCCAAGAGTTTACAACCTTCAAGAATGATCAAACAGCAATGACGATTCATGTCTTGCAAGGCGAGCGAGAAACGGTTGAAGAGAATCGCTCGTTAGCCAAATTTTCACTTAAGGGTATACCACCGATGGTAGCGGGTGCGGCACGCATCAAAGTGACTTTTCAAGTCGATGCTGATGGTTTACTAAATGTTCAGGCAGAAGAAGAAACTACGGGTGCGAAATCCAATATAGAAGTTAAGCCCTCATATGGCTTAACCGATAGTGAAATCGAAACTATGATTCTTGATTCTATGGACAATGCCAAAACCGATATGGAAGCGCGTAAGCTACGCGAGCAAAAAGTCGAAGCCGATAGAACACTAGAAGCATTAGATTCTGCAATGGCATCCGATGCAGATACCATGCTTAATGAAGCGGAGATTAAAACATTATTAGTTGCGCGTGAAGAGTTGCAACAAGCAAAAGATCATAGTGATCGTGCAAAAGATATTAAAACAGCTATTAAAAACATGGAAAAAGTAGCGGAATTTTACGTGGCGCGACGTATGGATGATAATGTAAAGAAAGCTATGGCAGGTCATAGCGTAGATGAATTTAGTAAATAACCCGTTATTTAAAGTTAAATTAGAGAATTAGAAATGCCCCAGATTATATTCCTTCCCAATGAAGAACTTTGCCCCGATGGCGCCGTAATAGAAGTTGAAAAAGGCACCACGCTTTGTGATGCTGGCTTGGCCAATCACATTGATATAGAACATGCTTGTGAGAAGTCATGTGCTTGTACAACTTGTCATGTTTATGTGCGTGAAGGTTTTGATTCCTTAGAAGAAGCAACTGATTTAGAAGAAGATTACTTGGATAAAGCCTGGGGCGTTGATCCCGATTCACGTTTGAGTTGTCAGGCTAAGATTGCGGATCAGGATCTAGTTATTGAGATTCCAAAATACACCATCAATATGGTTTCTGAAAATCACTGATGATTACTTTTACCTGATTCGTGCAAAGGTCTCATATTATTTAAGTAATTATCTATAAAGTACACCCCCCCACTTTTCGGTGTTTTTTTGAATAAAGGTGGAAAGATAGGAATAAATTATGATCAAATTGAAGTGGACAGACACCTTAGATATCGCCATTGAGCTAGATGAAGCACACCCTGATGTGGACCCGCAATACGTGCGTTTTACTGATTTACATAAGTGGGTTTGTAAACTCGAAGGTTTTGATGATGATCCTGAAAAATCTAATGAGAAAATTTTAGAGTCAATCCAAATGAACTGGATTGAGGAAAAAGATTGAGTTTCTTAGTTCGGTTTGTGCTTTTTCTCAAGATTAATTAAAAACTCCTTACGCTCTAAACCGCCGCCGTAACCTGCGAGTTTGCCATTTTTGGCAATCACTCGATGACAGGGAATCAATATACTCAACCGATTATTGCGGTTAGCACTGGCTACCGCTCTAAACGCTTTGGGTCGATTTATTACTTGCGCTTGCTCTAAATAAGAACGTGTTTCCCCATAGGGTATTTTTAGTAATGCATCCCATGCTTCCATTTGAAACGCTGTTCCTTTAGTGTCTAGTGGGATATTAAAGTTGTGTAACTCACCAGCAAAATAGGATTGAAGTTGTTCTTTTAACTGACTGAAAAATAGACTGTTTCCTGCTTCTATTTCAGCAGAAAAGTTTTTCTCCAAACGCGGTAATTGAAATTCAAGACGGTTTGTATCGGTAAACTCCAATAAGCAAATTCCTTTGGATGTGGCTGCCGCAAGTAAATCTCCAAAGGGAGTCTTTATTGATGTCGTTACAATCGTATTCATAACAAATTCCAAAGTTGAAAGGTAAGGTAACTTCTAAACGGCGCTGCATCTTCGGGATTGATAGTGGTGCCAGACTTTTCTATTGCCTTTATCACACCTTTCTTTACCCCTAAGTCACCACCGAGGAAAATATCAGGATCACTCAAACCCCGCATTTTAGCGTAATCAACAGTCCAAGGGCCTATGCCTTTGATGGCTAGCCAATTATCGGGGTCGTGAGGGTTGTCATTTCCGGCAGGACTGTCAGCATTCATAAAGTATTTCGCTAAACTTCTTATGCTGTCTTTACGTTTACCTGGCATTTTAATAAAGTCTAAATCGGATTTAGCCATTCTTTCAAAAGTAGGAAAATAGACTTTGCCATCGTGTTCTTCACCTAATGTATAAATCACAGATTTTACTAAGTTACGCGCAGCGCCCACGGAGATTTGTTGCCCTAAGATGGCACGAATACCAGCTTCAAAGACAGACCAAGTACCCGGAAGCCTTAAACCTTCCTCCAACTTGTTTAATCCGTTTGATTTAAGCGACTGTTCGATGGTATGAGTATCAGTGTCACAATCTAAAATCCGACGAATATTATTAATCACTGGCTTTAGTAATATCAGTTTATCAATTTCTAAGGAGACATCGAAGCGGTGATGTTTTGGATTATGCACAGCACTAAACCAACCCTTGCATTGCTCTTGATTAGCGCGCCAAGTAAATGTTCGTCCATAGCTTTTTTCATCACACCATTCGAGTTTTTCAATTAAGCGCGCTTCAAAAAAATGTTGTATATGATGCCAATTATAAGGGGGTCGATAATAAAGTTTTAAGCTAAGTACGTTGCTTACTTTTTTCTGTGACTTTCTAACTTGTGTGGGTGTTAATGAGAGTTGTTTTTTAAAGCAGTCATTAAAACGACGCACGCTGTTAAAGCCTGAAGCCAATGCGATTTCGGTAATAGATAATGTTGTCTGATGCAATAACTGTTTGGCAAACTCACATTGTTTAAATAAGGCATAGGATTTGGGTGATATTCCAAGATGTTTATCAAATAATTGACGTAGATAGCGATCACCAATACCCAATTTATCAGCTAAATCTAGTAATGATCCATGCGTTAAAACACCATTATCTATAAGGCGTTTGGCTCTTTCTAGCGTGGTACTTACCCCTTTCCAAAGGGGAGAATCTGGTGCACTATCAGGATGACATCGCAAACAGGGTCGATATCCCGCTGCGGCTGCAAGATGGGCATGCAGATAGTATTCAATATTTTCTTCTTTTGGCGTATTAGCAGGGCAAATAGGGCGACAGTAAATTCCAGTTGTTTTCACCGCAACAAAAAAATGCCCATCAAAGCGTGCATCACGAGAATGACGCGCACTTCTATATTTTTCAGTATTATTGTTTTCTTGGTTGGTTTCAAGCATAGCCCATTGTAACTATTCAGAACACTTTAGCTAGCCATTATCGGAACTCAACGATGACAATAAAGCAAACCGCCGAGTGATAGCGACAACACCCGTAGGACGATAAAAGTTTGAAAAGAAGTTGTTGATGACGGGTTGTAACAAGGCGTGATTGTATCAAACACCCAATCGTTAAATACGCTATTATTCTTGTCCCATTTCAAATAAATAGAATGAACTCCATGAAACACGCTGAAGCTAAAACCATATACCTTAAAGATTACCAACAACCTGCTTTTTGGATAGACACGGTCGATTTAGTATTTGATCTTGAAGAGGATCACGCCTTGGTGACAGCTTCGGTTGATTACAAGCGTAATGTAAATTCCGAGTTATCGGATCTGGAGCTATTTGGCGAAGAACTTGAACTAAAGCATATTGCTATTAACGGTTATGAATTGGGCGAGAAGGATTATCAACTTACAGACACAGGTATGGTACTAAATCATCTAGCCGATGAGTTTACGCTGGTAATCACGACTAAAATTTATCCGCAAACAAACACCTCACTGGATGGTTTGTACCAATCCAGCGGTAACTTTTGTACCCAATGTGAAGCGCAAGGTTTTCGTAAAATCACTTACTTTTTAGATCGACCCGATGTGATGGGTGTGTTCACAACCACGATTCGAGCCGATAAAAAGAAAAACCCTGTGATGTTGTCAAATGGCAATTTGATTGATTCGGGTGACTTGTCTGATGAAGGGGAGAATGGTCGTCATTTTGCTAAATGGCATGATCCTTTTAAAAAACCCGCCTATTTATTTGCCCTAGTGGCAGGTGATTTAGAACATGTCAGCGATAGTTTTACAACAATGTCTGGGCGTGACGTTACTCTCGAAATTTATACCGAAGCACACAATATCGACAAGTGTGACCACGCCATGCAATCGCTAAAGCGATCCATGAAATGGGATGAAGAGCGTTTCGGGCTGGAATACGATTTAGATATCTTTATGATTGTCGCGGTCGATGATTTCAATATGGGAGCGATGGAAAACAAAGGCTTAAATGTGTTTAATTCGAAATTGGTATTTGCCAGCCCTGAAACTGCAACTGACAATGATTATATAAATATAGAAGCCGTAATAGGGCACGAATATTTCCATAACTGGACGGGAAATCGAGTTACCTGTCGTGATTGGTTCCAGCTTTCTTTAAAAGAAGGTTTAACCGTTTTTCGTGATCAAGAATTCACGGCGGATATGAACTCACGCGCCTTAAAGCGCATTGAAGATGTGCGCATGTTACGCGCTTACCAGTTCACCGAAGATGCCAGCCCCATGTCGCACCCGATTCGCCCAGCATCGTTTATGGAAATCAATAATTTCTACACTATGACCATCTACGAAAAAGGAGCGGAAGTTGTGCGCTTGTATAACACCTTATTGGGTGTGGATGGCTTTAGAAAAGGCATGGATTTGTACTTTGAACGCCATGATGGGCAGGCAGTCACCACAGAAGATTTCCTATCGGCAATGGCGGATGCAAACGGTGTCGATTTAAGCCAAATGCAAAATTGGTACGACCAAGCAGGCACGCCAACTGTAGAAGCCACAATGGGCTACGATGCAAATGCACAAACCTGCACTTTAGAATTTACCCAAAGCTATAAAGCAGAAGGCTTAAAACCTGTTCTAATTCCAATCAAAATAGGGCTTTTGAATAGTATTGGGGAAGAGGTTTTAAATGAAACCATCCAGCTAACTGAAGCACAACAAAGCTTTACCTTTGAGGGCATTACAGAACAACCATTACCCTCCTTATTAAGAGACTTCTCAGCACCTGTAAAACTTAATTACGATTACAGCACTGAAGATTACATCTTTCTAATGCAATACGATAATGACAGCTTCAACCGCTGGGAAGCCAGTCAAAAACTGGCTAAAAGTTTGCTATTAGAAATGCTAGAACAAAAAAGCAAAGGTGAAGCCTTAGGCGTAGAACCACAGGTGATTGATGCCTATCAACGAGTACTAGAAAATGAAGACTTAGACTATGCCCTACGCGTAGAAGCCTTAACCTTACCATTCGAAACTGACCTAGCAGGAATGGTAGAACAAGCCGACCCAGAAGCCATCCATGAAGTACGAAAATTCCTAGCAAAACGCATTGCACAAGGCTTACGTTTATCGTTTGAAAACACTTATGATGCACTACAAGATCAGGGTGAATACAAAATTGACCCTGTAAGCGTCGGTAAACGTAGCTTAAAAAATGTTTGTCTAAACTACCTCGGTAAAATCAACGACCCAAGTATTCAAGAGCAATGCTATCAACAGTTTAGCAATGCAAAGAATTTGACAGACACACTCTCGGCTCTAGCCGTACTCATCAATATCGACTGTCCACAACGCCAACAAGCCTTAGATGACTTTGAACAAAAATGGCAACACGATACCTTAGTCATGGATAAATGGTTCTCCATGCAAGCTAGCTCCAGCCTGCCTGACACGCTAGAAAATGTTAAAACACTAATGGATCACAAATTATGGAGCATTAAAAACCCCAATAAAGTACGCTCCTTAATTGGTGCGTTTGCAGTGGGTAATCCTATTAATTTCCATAAAGCTGATGGCACGGGCTATCAATTTGTTGCTGACTTTGTACTGGAGTTAGATAAATTGAACCCACAAGTGGCATCACGAATGGTTCGCTCCTTAATGAATTGGCGATCTTATGAGGCTGGACGTTCTGAGTTAATGCGTGAGCAACTGGAAAGAATAAAAGGTGTTGAAGGGTTATCGGGGGATGTTTTTGAGATTGTTAGTAAGGCATTGTAGGTTTATGAGTATTATAAATACTTACTTAATCAGAGATTCCTTATGGTTCCAAACTTCAATTCTTGAAAGGGCAACACACTAAAAAAACAAAGCAGGACTAACTCCAAATCGCTTACTCAAAGCTTCTATATGATTTCGTGTCAAATTTCGCTTATGGTTTAGTACCTTAGAGACCAATGTATTAGAGCCAATTTCAGGCACATTGGAAATGCCAAGCTGGTGTTGTTCCATCAATAGTTTCAAAGTTGCAACACCGTCTAATTCGGCGATACGTTGGTTGAACTCAATAAACTCCTTAGCATTATTTTCCCAGCGTTCTATGCTTGTTGAAAGAATTTCAATTAGCGTGCGCTGTTTTTCATAATCTTCAATTAAGTCATCCATTAGAGCCAATGCTTGTTGATATTCGGCATCATTACGAATTTTGCTGATGAAGCTTGCTTCTGAAAACAACTCATGTGCTTTTTCTTTTATTTGAGCGAATCCCATGTTATCACCTGTTTTATTTTTTGGTTTTAGCATGCTGTTTACATAGCTTGTCGTATTCAGCATGAGATACAATATGTTTTACAAATAAGCGTTGATCTTGAAACTCAATAAAGGCGATCAGTCGTATATTATTGCCGCCAATATCAATAACCCACCATTTGTCTTTGTACTTAAAGTTGTCAAGAGAAGGGAACACGTTGCGTAGTGCATTAGGTTGGCTAAAATTACCCGCTCGTAACACTTTATATACTCTATCAAGTGCCTCAGATTGGTTTGGAAACTGGATTGCTGCATCTTTAAATGGCTTTCTTGATATAACGTGCAAGGTGCTTCCTTGGAGTAGACAATATGTCAACTATATGCTTATGTTGACATATTGTCAATATTTAGCAGGCAACAAAACACACTAAGCAAGGTCAATTTAGCATCGAAATTTCTTGCGCCTTCTTCTGTTTTTTACGTTGCAGTCATATTAAAACATGATAAAACTCTTACAAATAACTCATTGAGAACAAGATGATGCTCATACCAATAAAAATTTCAATAAAAACAGTTCTCTTTCTTTTTCTTGTTATTTCATTTTCTTTTTTTGTAACAGCTTGTGGAGGAGGTTCATCTACCGCAGTTGATAAAGTTGTAGACGATATTTCCCCTCCAGTTATAGGCGGCATTGGTCTTGGAGATTAAATCTTTCCTCGGCAAGGCAATGCTGGATATGATGCCTTACATTACAATAATTAAAAACATATACATCACGTTATGCACACAAGAATGTTACTACTCAGAATTTTATAGAAATTGCAGAAGAACTTAGTGGCGTTAGCCTTCAAACTCTTTTTGATGGCTAGTTGTACAACGATGTTACTCCTAGTTTTCCAACACAATAAGTACAAAAAAACCCGGAAAAGTGGGGGTGTGTGCTTTTAGTTAATTGTTTTTAAGAAACTCCATATTTATCTCGATAAGCAC
>CAYTRF010000041.1:0-8138 GCA_964440065.1 uncultured Cocleimonas sp.
TTTTTTAACATCTTGTAGCAGTAGTGGTATTAAGGGAATTGTCGAACCGCCTAAGGTTCAAGTGCATAAAGTTGAAATGGGTAATTTTAATTTATCGGGTGGTAGCTTAAATTTCATTTTAGATATACAAAACCCGAATCGTTTTTCTATACCATTAGCAGGTTATAATTACGGGATTAGCTTAAACGGTGTTAATGTCGCTAGGGGTAATAAAGAGCATAAAGTAACTATTAAAGCAGGTGGAAGTCAGAAAATCACCGTGCCGCTTTCTCTTAGTTTTAGTAACATGGCGCAGATGATTCCGGGTTTATTACGCAGTGGAAGTTTAAATTATCAACTCGATGGATCGGTACATTTACCTTGGTTTAATATTCCTTTTCAGCGCTCTGGTATAACTAGAATACGCTAAATTAAATTTTCCTAAAAAACAGCAAAGAATAAAAAAATTATGAGCATAAAGTCCGATAAATGGATTCGCCGTATGGCGCAAGAGCAGGGCATGATTGAGCCTTTTGAGGCAGGTCAGGTTCGTGAAGATAATGGTAATCGTATTGTTTCCTACGGCACATCGAGTTACGGTTATGATGTGCGCTGTGCTGATGAGTTTAAAATTTTCACTAATATAAACTCCGCTATTGTTGATCCAAAAGCTTTTGATGAAAACAGTTTTGTGGATATTCAATCAGATGTTTGTATTATTCCACCAAACTCATTTGCCTTAGCACGTACGGTTGAATATTTTCGTATTCCACGAAGTGTTTTGACCGTTTGCTTGGGAAAGTCAACTTATGCACGTTGTGGTATTATTGTAAACGTCACACCTCTAGAACCTGAGTGGGAAGGACACGTGACATTAGAATTTTCAAATACTTCGCCGCTTCCTGCAAAGATCTATGCAAATGAAGGTGTTGCTCAAATGTTGTTCTTTGAAGCAGATGAAATTTGTGAAACGTCTTATAAAGATCGTGGTGGAAAGTATCAGGGGCAGAAGGGCGTAACACTTCCTAAGACTTAAATATTTATAATTATTTATTATTGATAGGACTAGAATGGAATACAGTACGTGGTTAATTTATTTGGGTGTGATTAGCACCTTAATTTTTCTTCCTGGCCCGTCTGCATTGTTGTGTATGTCACACGGTCTAAAGTTTGGCAAGTCAAAAGCCATGGCAACTGTGCTGGGTGGTGCTGGCGCCTCACTGGTTTTAATGAGTATTTCTATTGCAGGTTTAGGGGCTGTTTTAGCTGCATCAGAAACGGCTTTCTTAATTGTAAAATTATTGGGTGCGAGTTATTTAATTTACCTGGGTGTATCCGCTTGGCGAGATAGTTTCGCTCAGTCAAATACCCAAAAAAACAAGCTGGGAGCTAAAGAAGCAAATCTCAAAAACTCTTCTTTTCTCACTTTATTCCGTAAAGGTTTTATAGTCGGGATAAGTAACCCAAAAGATATTCTATTCTTTGCGGCATTATTACCCAGCTTTATCAACAATGATTTATCACCACTCGCACAATATACAACTCTGGCTGGTACATGGTTTATTGTGGATGTTTCTGCCATGTTTATGTATGCAAGCATGGGGTGTAAAGTAAGTCCATGGTTTAATAAAGCAAAAAACCTAAAAAGATTTGAGCGTACAACGGGAAGTTTTTTTATATTCACAGGTGGTGCATTGGTTGCATCATCTACCAAATAAATCTTAGAAGTATCCATTAAAGTATCAATAAGGAAATAGTATGAATTCAGAAAAAGTAGTATTTGCCTTTTTCATCGTTTTAGCACTAACGCTCAATTTTGGTTTTTTCTTAGGTAGCATGGACGAGGCTTCGCACCACAATATCTATGAACTATTCGCTGCCATTGTAGTGAGCTTAATTGCCACCGTTTTAAAAGTAGGAGACAGAACACATCTTGGAGCCGTATTTTTGGCAACCAGTTTAGTGGCTGATCTTCAATTAATTGCCGCCGCAATCGTTTGGGGTATCGTTGCCAATGTTCATGGTGATGCGTTGACAGGTGCTGCACTTGCGACAGTGGTTTCATTATCAGGTGGTGCACTTTTAGCAAATCTCATTTCTGTGATCTTGCTCATAACAGAAACAGTTTCGGTACGTCGCTGAGGTTAGACGTTAAGCGCACCTTATGACCAATCTAATTTACATTCTTTTTCGGCGGTTACGTTCGCCAATGATACTGCTGATTTTGGTCTACGCAGTTTCCATCACGGGTTTTGTCATTATTCCTGGTGTTGATGATAATGGTCAGCCGTGGGATATGTCTTTTTTTCATGCCTTCTATTTTGTAAGCTTTATGGGAACAACCATAGGATTTGGTGAAATCCCCTATGCCTTTACCGATGCTCAACGCTTTTGGGCATTGATTACTATGTATGCAACCGTGATTTCATGGTTATACGGCATAGGTGTTTTGTTGAGCGTATTTCAAGATTCTGTGTTTTTGAATCAAATGAAAACCAATAGTTTTTCACGACGTATTAAAACGATTCGCGAACCATTTTATATCATTTGTGGCTATGGTGATACGGGTATGCAACTTGCAAAATCATTATCCAATGAAGGTATATTATCCGTCATTATTGACTCAAGTGCAGAGCGTATAGTTGATCTTGAAAGCGAAGATTTTTTAGTACCACCACTGGGTCTTTGTGCCGATGGTTCGCAATCTGAAATTCTCGAAATGGCAGGGATTAAACACAAATACTGTCAAGGTATTGTGACCATTGCCAATGATGATACGGTCAACCTAACGGTAGCCGTTGTCGCACAATTACTAAACCCTAAACTACGCTTAATTGCCCGTGCAGAAACGCCCGAGGCAGAAGCCAATATACTATCTTTTGGTGCAAATGAGGTTATTAATCCGTTTGAAACATTCGCTTCACGGTTATCGTTAGCTTTGCAATCATCAAGCCTATATTGCCTTTATGATTGGACAACCTGTGCGTCAGGCGCGAGTATGAAAGAACCACCCATACTTGCATCAGGTAAGTGGATTATCTGTGGTTTCGGACGATTTGGCAGTGCACTCTACGAACACTTAGATGATAGTGATGTAAAATTAAGTATCATTGAATCAGATCGTAGACGGCGTGATCTTCCGTCAGGTTCAATTATCGGTCGTCCAACCGAAGCGCCGACACTCAAAAAAGCAGGCATAGGAGAAGCAGCAGGTATCATTGCGGGAACCGATAATGATGCTAATAATCTCTCAATATTACTGACTACATCAGAGCTTAATCCCGATATATTTCGCATAGCACGTCAAAATGAAGATAAAAACAGTCACCTTTTTCAAGCAGCAGAATTTGAAATGCTGATGCAACGCGGTAGCATTGTCGCAAACACAATTTTTGCTTTAATTCGTACGCCTATGCTGGGTGATTTTTTGCGCATAGTTTCACGCTTCAAAAAAGATAAAGCAGGAGAAGTTATCAGTCGAATCATCGGTGTAGTAGATGATGATGTACCAAAGCTGTGGGAATTTAAGGTCACACTAGAAGATGCCCCAGCACTGTATAAAACCATACAAAAGCACCAAGTAACCGTGAGCGAAATATTCCAAGGTGAGACACTACACGGCTCTAAAAAGCGTGAAAAGCCGCTATCAGCAATGCCATTATTTATGAAGCGTGATGAAAGTAATGTGCTGCTACCCGAAGACGGGCGTATTATAAGGATAGATGATCGTTTCTTAATATGTGGAACAAAGTATGCACATCGACAAATGTGTAATCTATTGTCGAATATCAATTTGTTAGAAAATGTATTGAGAGGAGAAGAAATTCCAACAGGTATTGTTTGGCGTTGGATGACAGGAAAGAGTTTGTCTACCACCAAAAAAACTGAGGATACAATGTGAGTGATCAAAAAAAAGTAAGTGTTGTTTTCGTTTGCATGGGTAATATATGTCGATCACCAACCGCTGAGGGTGTGTTTCGCCATGCCGTAAAACAACGTGGCTTAAGTGACCAAATTAGAATCGATTCAGCAGGTACCCATGCCTACCACATTGGGGAGAGTCCCGATTCTCGTTCACAATCTACTGCTTTATCACGAGGAGTGAATTTATCAGCACAGCGCGCACGTAAAGTTGAAGGGACTGATTTTGATCGCTTTGATTATGTGATAGCGATGGATAGGTCTAATTTAGAAAATCTTAAAAATTTACAACAATCAAATCAATCCGCTAAGCTACATTTATTTATGGAGTTTGCAAATGATTGGGATAACCAAGAAGTACCTGACCCATATTATGGTGGTGACAATGGGTTTGATCAGGTATTTGATATGGTGCAATCTGCATCAGAAGGATTACTGGAGTATATTGTAAGCAACGATCTATAGCATGTTGCTATAGATCGTCTACAGGCTCGAAAAATCACTCGCTAGATTTTGGAGTTTCTTTATCAGTTGTTTTTTTCTTAGCAGCTGTTTTTGTAGCATCTTTCTTGGTGCTAATTTTACGTTTTGTTGGCGTTGTAGATGTTTTCGATACTGTCTTAGCTTTTGTCGGCTTTTTTGCTGTTGCCTTCGTTGTAGAACTTTTGGTAGCGGTCTTTGTCTCTGATTTTTTCGCAGGTGCTTTTTTAGCCTTGGTTGGAGCAGTTTTCTTTGTTGATGTCTTGTCAGTTTTGGCTTTTGTGGTCGTTGTCGAGCTGCGACGTGTAGTTGTCGTTGTTTTAGCCGCAGGCTTTTTCGCTGCTTTAGGTTTCTCTGTACTTTTTGCTACAGTTTTTGTTGGTGCTTTTTTTGTAGAGGTAGTAGTAGCTGACGTTTTTTGATCACTGCTTGTTGCTGCTTTTTCTCTGCGCTTTGTTGTCGTCGTGCTTGTTTTTTCTTCTATTGTAGTTTCTTTTTTGTGACGGGTACTCTTCTTTGCTGGTTTGCCGCTTTTCGTCTCTGCACTGGTACTTTTAGCAGAGGAAGTTGTTTCTTTTCTACTACTAGGCTTTTTTGTTGTAGAGTTAGCTTTTACTGGTTCAGCCGTAAACGAAACAACCTCTGATCTTTTCTCAGTTGATGTGGTTTTTGGTGCAGCAGGTATTTTGATCTCGATAGGTGTTTGATCAATTACTTTTTCTGTTGCAGGTTTATTGGTACGTGCTTTGTTTTCATGCTGAGAATCTTTCTGAGTCTTTTCAGGGTTTGGTTTGTTTTTTACATTGTGATTATCGTTTCTGGTTCTTTGTCCACGGTTTTGGTTCTTTTGATTGGTATTTCTAGTATTGCCCTGAGTCTTTGTAGTACTTTCGTTGGCACTTTGGCTTTGTGAATGCTTTTGATTTTCATTCTTTGGCTGTTGTTTGTTTTGATTGTTGCTGTGTTTGTTATTTCTTTGGTTTGGATTCTGATTGTTGTTCTTATTTCTATTTTGGTTGCTACCTTGCTTATTATTTTGCTTGTTCTGATTGCGGTTATTCTGAGCAGACTTGTTACGGGTATTGTTGCGATTACCATGAGAACGATTATTTTGATTTCTAGTTTGTGGGCGCTTCCTGGTTTTTGGTTTTTCTTCTTCAGCCTCAGCAACTTTCTTACTGCCAAACAAAGCACTAAAGATTCGCGTAACAATTCCTGGATTTTTAGCATCTTGTATCACTTGTGGTGAAGGTGCAGGAGTGCTTGGAGTTACATTACTAACAGCGGCAACTTGTACTGTTTCTGTTGCGGATTCTTGTGTGCTTTCAACGTGAGCCTCAGGTTTAACTACACGTTTGTAACTGTTCACAGGGCTATCAAGATCATCTTCTTTATAGCGTGTAATCTCATAATGAGGTGTATCCAAGTCAATATTAGGTAATACGGTCATTTGTAAATTATGACGTGCTTGAATGCCTGTTAGTGATTTACGTTTTTCATTAAGAATGAAAGTAGCCACTTTTACAGGCGTTTGTGCAACAACCTCAACGGTATCATCTTTCATAGCCTCTTCTTCCATCAAGCGAAGAATGGATAGTGCCATAGATTCAACACCACGAATGGTTCCTTGGCCGCTACAGCGCGGACAAACAATCTGGCTGGATTCACCTAAAGAAGGGCGCAAGCGCTGGCGTGACATCTCTAATAATCCAAAACGAGAAATTCGTCCGATTTGTACCCGCGCACGATCAACTTTTAGAGCATCACGAAGTTTACGTTCAACAGCGCGTTGGTTTTTATTGGGTTGCATATCGATAAAGTCGATGACAACTAAACCGCCAAGGTCACGAAGACGTAATTGTCTCGCAACTTCTTCCGCAGCTTCTAAATTATTATTTAAAGCGGTTTCTTCAATGCTACGACCTTTAGTAGCTCTTGCAGAGTTCACATCAATAGACGTCAGTGCTTCTGTGTGATCTATGACAATCGCGCCACCAGAAGGTAATGTTACTTCACGGTGGAAGGCAGATTCTATTTGGTGTTCAACTTGATAACGACTAAAGAGTGGAACGGTATCCGTGTAGTGCTTAAGCTTCTTCAAATTATGTGGCATTACTGCATTAATAAAGTCATGTGCTTGCTGGTAAACACGATCATTGTCGATAATAATTTCGCCAATATCTTTTCGAAAATAATCACGTAAGGTACGGATAATGACATTACTTTCTTGATAGAGTAGGGTACCTGGCTCAGTCTGCTCGTTAGCTGCTTTAATTGCAGCCCAAAGTGTCTTTAGGTAATCCATATCCCAAGTAAGCTCTTCAAGCTCACGCCCAACACCTGCGGTACGAACAATTGCACCCATACCATCTTCTAAGTCTAGTTGGGATAGTATTTCTTTTATCTTATGACGGTCTTCACCTTCAATACGACGTGATACACCACCCGCACGAGGGTTATTAGGCATCAGGACTAAATAGCGTCCTGCTAAGCTGATTTGAGTGGTTAAGGCAGCCCCTTTGTTACCACGTTCTTCTTTATCTACTTGAACAAGAACTTCCTGTCCTTCTTTAATTACATCAGAAATAGAAGGGCGGCCACCGCCTTTACTATTTTTCTTGTTAGTTTTTTGGTAGTACTCACGAGAGATTTCTTTGAAGGGTAAAAAGCCGTGACGTTCTGCGCCATAATTTACAAAAGCCGCTTCTAAGCTTTGCTCAACGCGAGTAATCACGCCTTTATAAATATTGGCTTTTTTTTGTGCTCTAAAAGGGTGTTCTATATCAAGGTCGTAGAGGTACTGACCATCTACCATTGCTACGCGGACTTCTTCTGCTTGTGTGGCGTTTATTAGAATTCTTTTCATTGGATTAACGTTTCCTGTTTTATAACAGCTGCGTTACCAACATTTAGAGGGCACCATAATTGAATATTTGGCACGGCATTATCCTATGCGATTGTTGTCACATTAAATTAAATGCTTACAATCAATTAAGGAGTACACATCACTATAGTTACGTTAGCATTGGTGTAAAATATGCGATACATAACGATTTCTATGAACTTAAAAATGATACTTAAGTCGTGCGGTTTAATTTAATAAACCTAAATAAGGCATCAAGTTAAGTGATTTTTGAGAAGTTAGTCTTTTTTAAGCCCGATTTTCTGCATGGGAAAATTAAAATCCCCATGATAATAATTCAAACTAATCGACAAGCCCTGTGCTTATAAATATCTAAGCAGCTTATTTTTTCTAAAAAATATGTGTGTTTCTATTGAAGTGTCACCAAGAGATTTCTCTTAGTTTAGCTTCAAAAATAATTCTCTATCTGAATACTATAAGTACTTTGTAATTCTCCGAATTAGTAGTATTCAGTTGTTGGTAAAGGAGCTGTTGTTCCTTTAATTATCAATAATTATCTGTTTGTCATTTCGACCAGATAAGTCATGTGTGAAATTCAAGTTAGCTGACGTTAGGTTTTGTCCTACTTAGCGTTTCAGTAACTTGAAGGTAAATGTTCTTAATTTTATTGTGAATTTATCCACTTAAAATCTGAGCTTGATTATATCAAGATGAGGATTCCTAAGCAATGAATTATTCTGCAATTCAAGGTCTTAGGGTGAAAAATTTATGAAATTCAAGCATCTACTGTGTAGAATCCTCCAATTATGGCAAAACCTTCTCACTCTGCATCTCCTAATACAAAAAAACACGCCGTTCGATTTGTAACGGTATGTGCATCTCATGCAGGGCAGCG
>CAYTRF010000042.1:0-425 GCA_964440065.1 uncultured Cocleimonas sp.
CCGCCATGGCTGGGCGTTTGGCAAATGCTTGTTTTTGGCGTGGCATTAATGTTCAACCAATATTTTATCCTGCTGTTCAAGAAGGTATTGCGAGACTGCGTTTCTTTATTTGTTCATCGCATACCGAAGAGCAAATCATCCAGACCATTGATATTTTAGTGGATGAAATTGCTAAGCTAAAATAGGGAATAGCGCGTGAAGAAACGCATCATATTTTGTACTTACGCAAGTGTTTATTCGTCACTTGTTTTGGAGCAGTTATTATCAAGCCCTGATATTGAAGTCGTCGCTATTATTAATTCCACACGGGTTTTAAAACGAAAAAATGGGCATCTGAGTGGGGCGATTCAACAAATAAAATTGACAGGATGGCGCTATGCCACTTACTTGTTTCTCGTGACAGATGGTTTTTCTTTATTGCAGCC
>CAYTRF010000042.1:435-8104 GCA_964440065.1 uncultured Cocleimonas sp.
TGATGTTTTCAAAAACACCACTTAGAAGTATTCATAGAATAGCCAAACATAACATTATTCCTCTGCATGAAACGCGTGATATTAATGAGCAAAACTCATTGGACTTTATCCAACAACAATCAGCAGATATTTTAGTAGCCGCACATTTTAATCAATTAGTTAAACCAACTATTTTAGAGTTGCCGGACTTAGTCTGCTTAAATATTCACCCATCATTATTGCCAAGTTACAAAGGCGTAGATCCTGTTTTTTATTCACTATTAAACAATGAAGCAGAGAGGGGTGTGACATTGCATAGAATGGCCGAAAGTTTTGATAGCGGCGAGATTTTATTGCAACAGAGACAAACATTAAGTGCTACAAATAGCTTGTTTCATCAAAATTGCCAGATATTTATTGAAGGTGCTAAATTAGTAACTACGTTCCTACAGGAAAAAAATCATCGAAAAGGGGGGGGGTGTACTATTTATACAGATAATACAGATGATAGCTATGATTCGTGGCCATCAAAAGAACAAGTGTCCTTGTTCAAGAAATCAGGATGGAAATTAATTAACCTAGCAAGTCTGTGGCATCGAGGGGTGAATAGAAACAATGATTAAGTCTTATTTTCGAAGCAATGGATATATGAGTAACCCAGTCATAGAAACAGGGGCGGGTTATGATCTCAACTTAGAAACACTCCCATCATTTTTAAGAACACTATTAGTTATGGATGGCACGGTGACAAAATCTTTAGAAGCATGGTTTTGGGAGCCTGTTAATATTATCGCAAAGTATAATGATAAAGTAACTTTAAACGAAGTCGTAGCGGGGCTTGAAGCTTGCATTGGCGACACTGTCTTGCATCGAGAAGTTAGCTTATGTGGAGAGACAAGTAAAACTATATTTGCAACCGCAAAATCAATTGTATCACTTCAAGAGTTGCCCGATGATATAGGGAAATCTTTAATAAAAGGAGACATTGGAATAGGCGAGTTACTGCGTGATAAAGAGTTGGAAACTTACCGTGATATTTTTGATATAAACTATTATCCTGAGAATTCATCACACAAAGAAAATTTTGATGAACTTGAAGGTGATATCGTTTCAAGAAGCTATCGCATCTGGGTTAATGGCAAGCCTGCTATTATAGTCAGTGAGTTTTTCCCAATTAGTTTATATAAATCGAGACCTTTGCACGAATCAGATGACGAGTAAAAATTCACTGTTTTTCGCAATATTATAAATAACAGTTATTAGCTCATAGAATTAGCTGTTTCCTTCGCGGTTGTCCTATCTAAGATATAATAATCGTACTTATATTAAATAATAAATGTAGCCGTATGGATAAATATAAAGGACAACACCTAATTATACGCAAATTTGCAGGGTCTTATACCCATCATGGTTTAGGTTTAGGTGACAACAAGGTTATCCATTACTCAGGACTAGCAGATGACTTTCTCACACAGGGGGTGGTTGAGGAAGTCAATCTCGATGATTTTTCAAAAGGAAAAGAGATCACCATTAAACCAGACTTGAATCGTAAATATTCACCTGATGAAGCTATTATTCGTGCACGTTTAAGAATGGGCGAAGCGCGATATCACATACTTCACAATAATTGCGAGCATTTTGTTGAATGGTGTATTAGTGGCAAACACCGTAGCCAACAATCTACCAAAGGTAAGCTTTTGTATTCAGCAGGAATCGGTGTGCGTGCGCTGGTGGGTGTGAAAAACCCGACTGTTTTTTTAGCAGGGGCAGCAGCAGGTTATGTGTATATCAATCGGCAAGGATTAAAAAAACTGCCTGATTTTGAGGCACTTGAGAAAGCTTTTGAAGAAAGACTCAGGGCTAATTTACCATTCATTGAGAGTATTGACGAATAAACTGCCGACGCTCTTTAGGCGGCATACTTCTGATTTTTTGCCTTAAGTTTTTTCTCTGAACGGGTGTCATCACTTTAAAACTCTCCCTCATTTTCCTGCGTTGCTTAGGTGGTAATGATTGAAACCAACGCCTTTGATTTTTAATGCGTTTTTTTTGTATTGGGCTTAGGCGCAGATGGTTGACAATTTAAAAATTATTTTGATAGAAAAACTCAAAATGGGGTTTAGACAAACGTAGCAGCTACTCCATGCTACTCATTATTTCGACTCCTTGGCGCAGAGTACGATGCACGGGGCAACGATCAGCAATTTCCAACATACGGTGATGTTGTTCATCGCTAAAATCGCCTTCTAGATGAATTTTTCGGGTAATCCGAGAAGCTGTTCCATCGGTTTTATTAGGTGGAATATAATTGAGCCTTACTGTTATTACTTCTAAGTTTATTTTTTTCATTTCGGCGTACATGGATAAGGTAATTGAGGTGCAGCTACCGAGAGCGGATAGCAAGAGATCAAAAGGAGCAGGGCCCATATCATCGCCCTTTAAATCTTTGGGCTCATCAGCATAAAAAGTGTGGTTGCCTGCAGTTATTTTTTGTGTATAACGGTTGGTGGTGTTTTCGATTATTATTTCTGTATGCATTATATGTTTTCTCCCTACATATATTGTAGTAGAAAATTAGCAACTTGCACAAAAAAGCAAAATATCTCACTATGTAGTGTTTATTACACAACGGCAGTTTCTTAGATTGCTTGTTAAACGGCGTCGATATAAATCCAGCGATCTTTCAATTTAACAAACAGGCTATTTTCTTTGTGTTGATCAATATCGCCCATGAGGGTTGCACTATTGCTACTCGTGATGAATTTAACGGTACCCTTATTGTCTTTTTCCTTGCCAGCTATGGTGGAGAGTATTTTTAGTGATAATAAAGATTTCTGTGCTCCAGAAGCTCTTAAGCTTTGCAAAGAAGGGCGCGTAGATTCGTGCCATGTGCGATATAAATACTGAGCATCACCAATAACATAGGCGCAATAACGTGAACGCATTAATGTTTCGGCAGTGGGCGCGTGTATTTTACCTTTGTGGTATTTGCCGCAACACAGCGTGTACGTTAAAGACGATTGGCAGGGGCAGGGGGTGTTCTGGGTTTTAGTCATTTTTACTCGTCATCTAAGTTATGTTGAGGTCTTTCATACTTATTTTAACTTTCTCTTTTTACATCTACATTTGGTAGGCCGTTTGCAGATATTTCGACATGCATCACAATAGGTCGGCAACATACTTCACAATCCTCTACATACTCTTGTGAATTAACGGAGCAGTCAACGGTGATTTCAATGCTTTCCCAACAATATGGGCATTGGATATTTGCAGGTTCTAAGCCATTCATCCCTATATTATATAGTGAGATCTTTTCGCGAGTGAAATATATTTTACCCTAGTCGCTCCTCTACTGAGGATTAGGGTATTACTTCGACATTTCCATATCACTCAATAAGACTCCCGCAAGCAAACGTCGTTGATTGGTTAAATCGGGTGATGTGAGAAATCGCATAGCATGTTCTGCCAATTCTCTATCTTCCTTCTTTTTGGTATGGCGATTTAATTGATTACCAAATCGAGCGGCAAGAATTTGGCTGTTAATGTGCTTCACAGGAGTAAGCAGTAAATTATTATCTGCTATTGCTCTACTTGAAAACCCGCCTTTTTCATCTTTAAAGTGTTTGGATATAAATTCAGACGCTGAGCTGGCGTGGTTCAGCCACTCAGGGTTATTTGTGGCCACATATAAATCTAAAAATGCTTGTCCCATCGCCAGTGTACCGGCAAGAAAGAAGGTGTCGTGTTTATTCTTTGGCTTATCTATATTGTGGATAAAGCCACTGTTTTTATGTCTTCTATTTTGGATCATCCAATTTGCTACATGGATACTCTTATCCAGATATTTTTTATCACCAGTTGCAGAGTGAAGTGATAATAAAGCCCTTATCACCCAGCCATTTTCTCGGGCATAAATGTTCTTATCTATGCGTGGCAGTCCTAGCTTGCGGCGTTCTTTGTCATTTAAAGGAAAGTACGCATGACCATCTATATCAGCATTTAAATCTGCATCTTGGCTGGTATAAAAAACACCTTCTGGAGATTGCAGTAGATTGGTTAAAAAGTCATAAATTTGTAGGGCACTTTTTAGGTCTTTATCACGCCTCCATAACTCATATGCCATGGCATAAATTCGTAATGAATCGGTTTGTATTAACATGACCTTTTCAAAGTGAGGTGATAGCCAATCAGCTTCATCTGAGTATTGATAGACACCACCCCAAACAGGATCAATTAAATGACGAGCTGCATCCAATGCATCTTGAGCCATTTTCTTATGTTGTTTACTGCCTTGTGCTGCACGAGCTATAGCATATTCAAATGAATCTGAGTGAAGAAATTTTTGACGACGACCCCAGCCAAAATATTTTTTGTCATAGATAAACTCATATCGGGAATTGAGTAATTCTTTTTGTTCTTTACTTAAAAAAGTTGCATCACCAGCGTTAACAAAATGCTGTTTATTATCATGGGCTTCAGGGTTTGGCTCAGCGATAACGGCTTGTAATAACCAACCCATAAACTTAGGGCCGATATAGCCACGACGCTTAATAATCTCTTTGCCATCGGCATCAAAAATAACGGTTGCTGGCCAGCCGTAATCTTCGTAGCGGTTAGAAATATCAGGGTGGGCATCTTGATCAACCCGGATGGCGATAAAGTGTTTATTGATCAACGCGGCGATTTCAGGGTTTCGGTAAGTCTTAGCGTCCATCACATGACACCAATGACACCAAACAGCTTCCAAATCCATAATGACTAATTTATTTTCTTGTTTGGCTTTGGCAAAGGATTCTGATGACCATTCCTGCCAGTTTATAAGACTTTCTTTATCTTCTGCAGCCCCTGTAGTAGATGAAATTAAGAGTAGGAAGGCGCTAATTAGCGTAAGTCGTTTTATAAGATGAGGATTAATTAGGATATTCATGGTTGGAATTTTAAGACCTTTCGACAGTTTTAAAGGGTGTTAACCATACGTCTATCAGTAGTTTATGGACTCACATCTGCTTATTATGGTGATTTTTATTTAAGCTTGATTAAATAAGTATTTACTAATATAGATCGTATTATATTAGTTAGGTACTCATTAAATCACATTTAGGAATAGAACAATGTCACGTAAATTACTAGTAGCACTTAGCCTTCTTGCTTCATTAACCATGTCATTTAATGCCTCTGCGTGTGATGATAAATCATGTGAAGTTGCCTATTTGATAGAGACAGAACAGCACGTTGCGAATCAAATACGTCGTGCAGAAAGTTCAAAACTGGAACGTCATGCATATTCTAAAAATAGAGAAAGAAGAGCCTATGCGATGTATGTACATTATCACATGATGCAGAATGATAATTTCACCCAGAACATATAAATAGCAGTAGCTCTAAAATCACTATAATTTGTAAGTCTGCAATGCGGGCTTGGTGTTTAGTGCGTTCAATTGCTTTAAAGCTTGGTTTCGAATCGTTTTATAAAAATAAACCTTATTACTTCTAAATACTCTACTAAGATACCAGTTATACATTAACTGGATAGTTAGTTTTAATGCTCATAGCTCACATCAGCGATCTTCATATAAAAACTCCGAATCAGAAGGCGTACGGCATTGTTCCTACCGATGAAAATCTTACAAAAACTGTTGAACATATAAATCAGTTATACCCTGCGCCTGATGTTGTTCTTGTAACAGGGGATATCACAGGTAATGCTTTAAAAGCAGAAATGGAATATGCAGAAAGTATTTTACGCAAGCTAGAATATCCCTACTTTGTTATTCCAGGAAACCACGATAATCCAAGTGATGTCGTTGCTGTTTTTGGAGAAAAACATTGTCCAGTCAATAGTAATAACGATTTTGTAAATTACGTGGTTGATGATTTTCCTATCCGTTTAATAGCGTTGGATAGCACAGCAAAAGGTGCTTCGGGTGGTCAGTTTTGTAAAAAAAGAGCAGTATGGCTTGAACAATGCCTCGATCAGGAAACAGAAAAGCCCACTATCCTTTTCATTCATCATCCGCCCGTTGATGTTGGCGTACGAGAGACTCACGATGATGGCTTTGAAGGTGCTGATTTATTGGCCGAAATCATACAAAGTCACAGTAATATAGAACGAATAATCTGTGGGCACATCCACTTGAATTGTCATATAGGCTGGCAGGGAACAGTGATTAGTACGGCTCCCAGCATGGGGTTAAAGTTGGTGCTAGACTTAAGTTTAGAAATGGAAGCACAATTTGTTAAGGATGACCCAGGCTATCTTCTTCATTATTGGTCACCAGAGAAAAACTTAATGAGTTACGCAATCTCTCTTCACAAAACCAGTGAGGCTTATTTTTTCGAAGAGACATAAATAAAGACAATGCATGGAATATTCATAACAAAGAAGAATTAAGGATTTAAGAGAAAATGAAAGCAAATTTTCAGCTATTTCGAAGAACCAGAAAGCTTCAAGATAAAGTAGATAAGTTTTTTGATAGTTTGACTGAAATTTCAGTCATTTATCGATTGGCGGTAAGAAGCTATTTACGAGAGGGTTTGGATGATGAATTTCAAACACGTTTGAAAAGAGTCAATAAACTGGAGTCTGAAGCAGACAAACTTCGACGAGAAATAGAAAAACAGCTATATACGAATACCTTAATCCCTGACTCACGTGGTGATGTGTTGGAGTTAATAGAGCGAGTTGACGAGTTATTATCAATGTTTGAAGGTTCTCTTTGGGCATTTGCCAATGAATCACCCAAAATACCGAAAGAATTTCGTAGTGATTACAGAAAACTAACTAACTTAGTTATCAAAGCAACTGATGAATTAGGTTTAAGTGGGAGAGCTTTTTTTCATAGTCCTCACGATGTGCCTGCTTATAATCACAAAGTCTCTCTCTATGAAAAAGAAGCAGATATAATCACATCTCGATTAAAAAAAGCTATATTTGATTCAAATCTTGATTTAGCACAAAAATTACATTTGCGTGAATTTGTTGAACAGATTGATGGCATAGCAGACCAAGCTGAAGATGTGGCTGATCGTTTAGCTATTTATGCGATTAAGCGAACTGTCTAAGGTGACTTAAAGTGCTTGATCCTCTCGTTCTCGTTTTTCTCACAAGCGGTTTATTTCTCGGTTGGACACTCGGGGCAAATGATGCTGCCAATGTATTTGGTACCGCTGTTGGCACCCGAATGATTAAATGGCGTACAGCCGCTATTGTTTGTAGTATTTTTGTTGTTTTAGGTGCCGTTATCTCTGGCGCTGGTGCCTCACATACATTGGGTAAGTTGGGAGCTATTTCCGCACTACCCGGTGCTTTTATGACGGCACTTTCTGCGGCTTTGGCGGTTTATTCTATGACCAAGTCGGGTCTACCTGTTTCAACCTCACAAGCCATAGTGGGTGCTATTATTGGCTGGAACTTATTTTCATCAAACCCTACTGATATTAGTACGCTGACTAAAATTCTAAGTACATGGATAATTTGTCCTTTGTTGTCAGCAATCATTGCTGTAATTTTATATAAAATGTATAAATTTTTTAGTCGTAGAATCATCGTCCATATGATTATGGCAGATGCCTATTTACGGGTGGCTTTGATCGTGGCAGGGGCATTTGGGGCTTATTCTTTGGGGGCTAATAATATTGCTAATGTAGTGGGTGTTTTTATACCTGCAAAGCCTTTCCCTGATGTTATGTT
>CAYTRF010000043.1:0-8096 GCA_964440065.1 uncultured Cocleimonas sp.
GCAGGAAATGAAGCTAATAACGAGTTATTAGCAAGTTTTCTAACGAAAAGCAGTGAAATTTCAAGTATTTTTACTCGTCACCTGATTCGTGCAAAGGTCTCAATATATATTAAGGATAATAAATTGAGTGATTTTATACCATTTGCTTTACCTTTAATTGGTGAAGATGAAATATCGGAAGTTGTGGATACACTTCGTTCTGGGTGGCTTACTACCGGCAAGAAAACAGTAACCTTTGAAAAAGATTTTGCTAGCTTTGTTGGTGCATCACACGCTTTAGGCGTTAACTCTGCCACATCTGGATTACACCTTGCTTTGGAAGCTGTTGGCGTTGGAGTAGGTGATTTAGTCATTACTACACCTTATACCTTTACAGCAACGACTGAGGTTATTCGTTATTTAGGTGCTGATCCCTTGTTAGTTGATATCGATCCAGATACCTTCAATATCCGACCTGATCTTATCCGCGAAGCATTAGAAAAACACGATAATGTAAAAGCTATTATGCCCGTCCATTTTGCAGGACAGTCTTGTGAAATGGATGAAATCATTGCACTTGCAAAAGAATTTGATGTAAAGATTGTTGAAGATGCAGCTCATGCTCTGCCTACAACATGGCAAGGGAATATGATCGGTTCTCTGGCAAAACAGGGAGTCGGATCAGATATTACAGTTTATAGTTTTTATGTAACTAAAACCATCGCGACAGGTGAGGGTGGCATGATAGTAACTGAAAACGAAGAATACCTATCACGTATGAAAACCATGCGGCTACATGGAATTAATCGTGATGTATTTGATCGTTATACTTCAGATAAGCCATCGTGGTTTTATGAGGTAGTTGAACCTGGCTATAAATATAATATGACGGATATAGCAGCATCGTTAGGCATACATCAATTAAAGAAGGCTTGGGATTTCCAAAAAAGAAGAGAATGGATTGCTAAGCAATATAATGAAGCATTCGCTGATTTACCGTTGCAAACCCCAGTGGTTGCACATCCAGAAGATACGCATTCATGGCATTTGTATGTATTACAGCTTGATTTGAAGGGGTTAAAAATTACTAGAGATGACTTTATTCAAAAAATGGCTGATGAGAATATCGGGACAAGCGTACACTTCATCCCCTTACACATACAACCCTATTGGAGAGATAGGTATAACTATCAGGAAGATGACTTCCCTGTTGCATTGCAGGTTTTTAGGCAAGCGGTTAGTTTGCCCAACTACCCGAAAATGACGGATGAGGAAGTTCAAAGAGTAATCGTCGCTGTTAAAAAGGTATGCTCTACTAATGTTATTGAATCTGCAGAAGCTACTCGGTCAGCTACAGCATGATTATGAAACGAATTTTTGACTTGTTGTTGGTCATTCCAGGTTTGATTGTTTTGGCCCCCGTGTTACTTGTTATTGCCTTTATTATTAAAATAAAAGATGGTGGTGATGTTTTATTTAAACAAGTACGAGTTGGCAAGAATGGTACGTTATTTAAAGTATTAAAGTTTCGGACTATGGTAGTTAATGCTGAAAAGCTTGGCGATAAGGTAACGACTGGAAATGATCCTCGGATTACCCCCATTGGATCAGTGCTTAGAAAGTATAAATTAGATGAGTTGCCACAACTTGTTAATGTACTAAAAGGTGAAATGAGTTTAGTAGGCCCTAGGCCAGAAGTACCAGAGTATGTAGCATTTTATCCTGAGGATATAAAGAAAATCGTTCTCTCTGTACTCCCTGGGATAACGGATAAAGCATCAATAGAGTTTGTTAATGAAAATGAGCTATTAACAAACTCTACTGATCCAGTAAGAGACTATAGAGATAAAGTATTGCCGATAAAACTCTCTTACTATACTGAGTATGTTAAAGAACGTACTCTTTGGTTGGATATAAATATAATTATAAAGACGGTAGTTGCAATTTTTTAAACTGTTTTTGTAAACTTGTAAGTAGTCTTTAGGACTTTAAAAATATAATAAATATAAGCAATTGGTAAAATAGACAGGATGTTTCAAAAACTACGACAATTTTTCTTACAAAGAACTCGATTTGAGAAACGGATACTTCTCATTTTAATCGATGCATTGGCGTTGCCTATTATTCTTTGGGTATCACTTTCATTAGGTGAAAATAATTTCTTTTCCCCAGAGAGTTGGATTATTTTCCCTCTTGCTGTTGCTATTTCATTTCCAGTATTTGTTAAATTAGGTCTTTATAAAGCAATTTTACGTTATTTTCGTAACCAAACAGTAACCACCATTCTTGTAGCGACATTGATTTCATCAATTGTTTGGGCGATTTCTGTAAAAGTATTTGGTCTGGCGGACCTTACTAAATCTGGGGTCATTTTATATTGGTTAGGTTCCTTTGCTTTTATTAGTGCCAGTCGATTGCAGGTTCAACAGTGGCTATATGGTAGTACTAAAAAAAGCGTGGATAAAAAGGTATACATCTATGGTAGTGGCGTCGCAGGAACACAATTGGCATCATTGTTAGACCATGAACCTGGCTATATTGTTGAGGGTTTTATTGATGATGACTCATCCATTAAAGGTTGGAGTGTAATGGGTTTGGATGTACAAAGTTTTGATAAAGTTGCTGCAACACTAATTAATGAAAAAGAAGGTATGACGGAAGTCATTATTGCCATGCCGTCAGTTGATAATAGTCAGAGACAGTTCATTATTGAGCGTCTTGAACCATTCCCAGTAAAAGTTAGAATTATCCCAAAAGTCTCTGACTTTACGAGCGGCAAACTCAGTATTTCTGATATCAAAGATATTGATATTGATGACTTATTAGGAAGAGAGTCGATTACTCCCGATACCGACTTATTGCCCGCAAATATTTCAGGAAAAACTGTTTTAATTACAGGTGCAGGTGGCTCAATTGGTTCCGAGCTTTGTCGTCAGGTCGTAGAGTTAAAACCCACTAAGTTAATATTGTTAGAGCTTAGCGAATTTGCGCTATATAAAATTGAGCAAGAAATTAATGACCTAATGGAGGCCGAAAATTTAACAGTTGATATCGAAAGAATACTGGGTTCTTGTGGAGATAAATCGTTATTAAATAGGTTGTTTTCAAACAATACGGTAGAAACAATCTATCATGCGGCAGCTTATAAGCATGTTCCTCTTGTTGAGGAGAATCCTATTGCAGGGCTCAATAATAATATTTTTGGCACTAAAACTTTGGCAGAAATGTCAATGGCATCGCAAGTAGAAACCTTTATTTTGATTTCAACGGATAAAGCAGTGCGCCCAACTAATATTATGGGTTGTTCAAAAAGAACAGCGGAAATGGTTCTTCAGGCATTGGCAAAAACGGCAAAATGTAATACGACCTTCTCAATGGTTAGATTTGGAAATGTTTTAGGTTCATCGGGTTCGGTTGTACCAAAATTTCGAAAGCAAATAGAAGGTGGTGGGCCAATCACTGTTACCCATAAGGATATTACTCGCTATTTCATGTCTATACCTGAAGCTGTTCAGTTAGTTATTCAAGCAGGAGCGATGGCAAAAGGTGGAGATGTTTTTGTATTGGATATGGGTGATTCAGTTAAAATCACTGAACTGGCCCATAAAATGATTCATTTATCTGGTATGAGTATCAAAGATAAGACAAATCCTGACGGTGATATAGAACTAAAATACACAGGTTTAAGGCCAGGTGAAAAACTTTATGAGGAGCTTTTAATTGGAGACAATGTAAAAGGCACTCAACACCCTCGCATTATGCAAGCACATGAAGAATATTTTAGTATTAAGAAGTTGCAACGTCTTTTAGAGGCACTTAAGGTATCCCTATCAGGTGCTAATACTGATGACATCAAGGACTCATTAACAAAAATTGTGGATGGATACACGCCTTGGGAAACTGATAAAAAGGCACCAGAATCAAGAAATAAAATAAATTCTGTTGTTTCACTTGTGAGTCAATCGAATAAATATTACTAGTTCATCAATCAGCTCCCTTTTGTCCTCTATCTCTTAACAGTGGTCAGTTAATCTCGTGCTATAAGTATTGCTCTAACGTATCGTTCTCTCATGGGAATGAAGCGACTACAATGTTTGTTTATTGGTCCAAAATCAAAGCTATATGTTGATTTTCTGGGGCTATTGACCGAACTCGATCTAAATATCCAAGTGAAACAGACGAGTTTGAAAAGAACGCATATTGGGTACTCTCTAAAAAAATGTAGAGAGGCTTGTTTAGTTGTGATATCTGATAGAGCGAACTTTTCTCTTGGTCTGCTTTCTGATTTGGTTTGGCAATATTCATCTGATGCCATTATTGTTATTGTCACCGATAAAACAGTCACTACTTCCTTAAAAAAACCATTTAATACAACTCAGATTGCAAAACTTTTTCTTGAGAAGGAAAGTAATGAGCCTAGTTTGTTTCTTCAGTACTTGGTTCAGTATGCTCAACTAAAAGCTGACTTTAGGCGCTGTAAACGCCTTTTAGGTGTATCAGAGAAAGGATCTCGACGATTGTTAGATTCCAGTAAAGATGCGATAGCTTATATGTCAATGGATATGCACTTATATGCAAATACTACTTATTTATCATTATTTGAAATAAATTCAATTGAAGATTTACAAAGAACACCGGTACAAGATTTTGTTAAGAAAGATGAGCGGGAGCTATATAAAAACTTTATTAATCAACAATTACGGCAGCCTAACCTTGATTGTTCTTTGATCATATCAATGAAGAAAGCGAATGGTTTAGGTTTTAGAGCCAGTATTCAAGCCGTGCCTACAGTATTTAAAGGGCGAAAATGTTTACAACTTTGGGCAGCTCCGATCGGTAAGAGCTTGTCAGTATCTGATGTTTTAGAATCTAAAATAGACAATAAACAAATTAAAACAGGCGATCGTAAAAAAGTTGAAAGAAAACTGAACAATATAAAAGCAGAAAAGGAGGTCAGTGCATCTTCAATTCTTCGTGCAATATTAAAGAGAAAAGATGCAACTATTTCAGTTCAAAAATTGGAAGTAATGAATCGCAGATATCCAAAATCTAATCATTTGTTGTTGTCTCTTAAAATAAAAACTTCTCAAAAAAATGCTATTAATAACTTGTTGTCTCAATCAAAAGATAGTAATTCGCTAGAGAAGCAGATAGTTTTCTGGGACACAGTAAAGCTCACCAAATTACTACAACTTTTAATGAATAAGAAACTCGATAAAAAGCTTTATATAAGCTTATCAAGCTCCGCCATGAAAAATAAAAAATTTATGGAGTGGTTAATAAAAGGCGTAACTAAAACTGGGCTTAAAGCATCTAACCTTGTATTTCTAATGCCCTATGAGAAAACAAATTCAAAACACTCTTTTAAATACTTCAAACAGTTAAAAGCCAAGGGTTGCGAAATCGCTTTTGATAACTTTAGTGTTAGTACAAATCATTTAATCGCATTAAAACACTATAAACCAGAACACATTCGTTTATCGACTGCTTGGGTTGATAGTATTATGGGAGATGATTCACGCGAAGTAGCACTTGGTCGTTTAGTTCGCCAGTTTGAATCAAAGAAGATCCAAGTAATTGCGCCTTGTGGGTTGAGTAAACAAACAAGAAGGTTATTTGCTCTGTGCGGTGCATCCTTCTGTCAGGAAAAAAAGTTATAAACTGATTAATAATTGTACAATTGATACAAATAAAAATTATCACTTTGGAAATTGTAAGTCAGTGTCAGTATCTAGAACTTCAAATATTTATAATAACGATATGACAATAAAAGTTGTAGATACATTCGAGGGGCTTATTGCTCTTGAGGATTATTGGAATAAACTCTATCAGAAATGTAGTATAAGTAGCATTTTCTCCAGTTGGGAATGGGCGAGAACTTGGTGGGAAATCTATCAAGATCAAGGTCAACGTAAGCTCTTTATCTTATGCTTCTATCGCCATGATGAATTAGTTGGAATTGCCCCTTTTCAGATAGATAGTAGTTTCCCTAAGTCTGTTATTCAAGGTAAAACCTTGCGATTTATAGGAGCAGGTGAGCGTAGAAAAGACACAGTTGTCAGTCAATATTTAGATTTTATGGTTTTACCAGGCTTGGAGGAGAAGATGACCACAATAATCTCTCAAAGTTTGATTGAAAACAAAGCGAAGTGGAATTTTGCAGATTTTGAATATGTATTAAAAGATGCATTAGTACTCAAATGTTTTAATGATGAACAAAGAGATATTTGTCGGCAAAAAATAGAATATGGGTTTAGATATTTTGTACCTAAAATGGAGGATTTTGATCAATATCTTTCCAAAATGGGCAAACGCTGGCGAAAAATGTTTGTAAAAAAGTCTAGAATAATGAACCGAGATGGAGAGGTTAACATTGAATTTTCTTCTTCACAAAAGCTAGCAAGTGTCGCGTTACATGATTTGGCAGAAATACACTGTTCAAGATGGAAACAAAAAGCAGGTGACTGTATTTTTAAGTCACAACGGTTTTATCGTTTCCATGAAAAAATATTGGATCGTTTAGTTCCTCAGAATAAGGCATTTATAAAAACAATTTCGTTGGATGGTGACGACTTAGCTTCCTATTATGTTTTTACGGATAAGGAGAAAATTCACTATTATCAGAGCGGTTTTTTTTCAGAGTACGCTAATCGTTACTCGCCGTTGTTTTTATTAGTTTGCCATGAAGTGGGTGATGCCATAAAAAATAATAAGCAATTTGATTTCATGTATGCAGATAGTGTTGACTCATACAAAAAAGATCAGTATGCAGCAGATTATGAAACGATGTATCGACTCAAGTGGAGCACACATCCTTTTAGATTTTTTGTGTTTAATTGCGCAAAAGCAATTCAAAACAAAGTATTAAACTTTAAAATAAAAATAAACTAAGAGAAAAATTATGCATATCGTACATGTAATAGAACCAATGGAACACGGTGTATTTATTTGGGTGGTGGATATGGCAAATCGTCTTGTAAGAGACGGTTATCGCGTAACAGTTTTGCATTCTATACGAGAAAGTACGCCAGCCAACTGGCGCTCAATGTTTGATCCTGACGTTGAACTTATTCATATACAGATGAGCCGTTCAATAGCCCCAATAATGGATAGCAAGGCACTGATTGGTTTAGTAAAAAACATCAAAAAGTTAAACCCCGATATTATTCATACGCATTCCTCAAAAGGAGGCTTTTTAGCACGTGTAGCGGGTTTTATATTACGTAGAAATAATCGTTTGTTGTATACCTCTCATGCGATCCATTATCCTTTAATACAAAATCCCGTAAAACGTAAAATATACAAATACCTAGAGCATGTTGGTTATTGGCTTGGCGGAACCATTGTTGCTTGTGGCAAGGAGGAATATGAAATTATTCTCAAGGATATTACTAACGGAAACAGTAAAAGATTGATCCGAATTAGTAACGGTATTGATACAGCGCAACTTACTCCTAAAGATTACTCTATTAAAAATGAGAAAATAAAAGTCGGTGTTGTCGGTCGTATTTCATTGCAAAAAGCACCGTGGGTTTTTGCCGATATAGCGAAAAAAATTAATGCCAAACGAGATGATGTAGAGTTTATTTGGATAGGTGGTGGTGAAAAAGAAGATGTCGATATGCTGGAAAATGTGGGTGTGAAAATAACAGGAATGATCGATCGCAGTGAAGCATTAAAAGAATTATCAACACTGGATATCTATTTCCAAACCTCGGCATATGAAGGTTTGTCACTCGCTCTTTTAGAAGCACAAGCCTCAGGGATTCCTGCCGTAGTCACTAAGATTCCTGGCAATGATGAAGTTGTTCAGCAAAATGAAACAGGTTATGTGGGTAAATCAGAAGAACTATTGATGCATTATTTAGAAGAGTTAATTGACTCGGAAGAAAAGCGTATAAAAATGGGGAAGCAAGCAAAGAAAAATACGCAAGAATTTTTCTCTTTAACGGCAATGGCAGATCAATACAAAAGTAAATACGCAGAAATGGCAAATAACTCAGAAAAACTATTACGGGTTAATACTTAAATACTCTGAGACCTTTGCACGAGTCAGTGGCGCAAGAAACGGCAAGCTCTAATAATCGAGTTATCCATTTAAAAAGCAAATGGTAAGC